>DATKJY010000031.1:0-3281 GCA_035543175.1 Candidatus Acidiferrum sp. | reverse complement strand
CGCAGACTGGGCAACCAGGGCCATGGACCAGCTCAACCTGCGATGGCAGAAGCTGATCGATACCGTTGCGGACAATCGAATGCGTCTGCCCGCCGCAAATCTCCATGATGACCCACGGCTTCGTGACAGTCGTCGAAATCTGCCCGAGAACCTTTTTCGCAAGCTCCGGATTGCGATATTCGTCGAGATACTTCACACGGGCCTACTGCTCATTCTCAGCGGCGCTTTCCCTGTCCGCCATCTCCTGCCACAGGGCCAGAGTCTCTTGCGCTTCTGCTTCATCGATCACACTTAAGGCAAACCCGGCGTGCACTATCAGATACTGGCCGATTTCAGCCTCCGGCGTGTACTCGATACAGGCGGTGATGACCGTCCCGCCGTAATCGACCTTTCCCATCCGCAGTCCATTCTGGTCGAATACTTCGGTCAGTTTTCCCGGTATGGCAAGACACATATATTAACCTCACACTTTCTTTCCACTATTATACTGTGCGTCGGCGATCAGCACCTGCCCCAGCGCCAGGCCGCCATCGTTGGTCGGAACATCCGAGTGCGTCAGTAAGGTAAATCGTTCGGCCTGCAATCGCGCCACTATTCGTTCGAAAAACAGCACGTTCTGGTATACGCCGCCGCTCAGGCCAACCACGTCAATTCCAGTGATCTTACGAGCTTCGAGCGCCGCCGCGACAAACAACTCAACCAATTCAAAGTGGAACTCTGCCGCCAGCGCACCAACCCCACGTCCGGCCAGAACACCTTCGACAATATGCCTAATTATCGGCCGAATATCCAGCGCGCCGGAATTGGTAAGAACTGCTTCTGATGCGACCGACCCCGCGTCACTTGCCGCCATCTCCATCTCAATCGCCGCCTGTGCCTCGAATGATACCTTTTGCCGAATCCCCAGAATCGCCGCAACACCGTCAAACAACCGCCCGCAGCTCGAAGTCATCGGCGAGTTGACGCCGCGCTCAATCATCCGGAGAATGGTGCTCTTCTCCTCAGACCCTAACGACCTCATAAACGGAAGATCATTTGGAATACTGTTGCCGTACGTGTGCCAAAGGTAGCTCAGCGCCATCCGCCACGGTTCATGGATTGCTGCCGTTCCACCCGGCATAGGCACCTGATCGAGCCAGGCAAGTCGATCGAATCCGGACGCATCACCTACGAGCACTTCCCCTCCCCAGATACTGCCGTCGGTGCCATAACCGGTACCGTCGAGAATGATGCCGATCGTTTTCTCGTACACACCATTCTCCGCCATCACCGATACCAGATGCGCATGATGGTGCTGAATTTCTACCGTCGTCAGACTTTGTTTTTTCGCCCATTTAGTAGACAGATACTCCGGATGAAGGTCGCACGCAATGAGCTTCGGAGAAATCCCCAGAATCGATTCCAAGTGGCCAATACAATGCTCGAAAAACTTCATTGCCTCCGGATTATCCAGGTCCCCGATATGCTGGCTCAGAAACACGGTTTTATCGCGGGCAAGGGCGATTGTATTTTTCAGTTCTCCACCGCACGCCAGGATCGGTTGAGCCACCGGCTTTTCAAGAAACACCGGCTCGGGCACATAGCCGCGAGCGCGTCGGATCATCCGCGGCGCACCTGCCGCGTGCCGCCCGATTGAATCATCGCATCGCTGGAGAATCTCACGGTCGTGGAACAAGAAGAAGTCGGCCAGATCGAGCAAACGCGCGAGCGCCTCATCGTTGCCAATCACAATCGGTTCTTCCGAGAGATTTGCGCTGGTCATAACGAGTCCGTCGAAATTCCCCCGCAGCAGCAGATGATGAAGCGGACTGTACGCCAGCATGAATCCGAGATAACGATTTCTCGGAGCGACCGAAGGTGCAATGTTTGAATGCGCATGCCGCCCGAGCAGCACTATCGGCCGGCGGTAATGCTGAAGCATGGTTGCTTCGTCGAGCGACACGTGGCAGTATTTCCGGATCGAATCGAGGCCCGGCGCCATCAACGCAAACGGTTTCTCAGCGCGCCCTTTTCTCTTTCTCAGTTCCTTCACTGCCTCATTGTTATGTGCGTCGACCGCAAGATGAAACCCGCCGACACCCCGGATCGCGACAATCTTCCCTGACTTCAGGAGCCCAACCACCTCGCCGATTGGATCGGCGCATGGAATTTCGACCCTGCGGCTCCGAAGCGTCAATTTTGGCCCGCACACCGGGCAGGCATTCGGCTGGGCGTGAAAGCGACGATCGGACGGATCATGATATTCGCGCGAGCAGTCCGGACAGAGCGGGAAGCGTTTCATCGAGGTATTCGGCCGGTCATACGGAATCCCTTCGACAATGGTGTACCGCGGTCCGCAGTTAGTACAGTTTATGAAGGGGTATCGAAAACGCCGGTCAGCCGGATCGAACAGCTCCCGAAGGCAATCCTCGCAGGTGGCGACATCAGGAGAAATGAGCGTCAGCGGCTGATTGTCGGTATGGCTCTGCCTGATGATAAAGGAAGCGTCATGGCCCGGCTCGCACGAGTCCGAGTGGACGCTCACGATCTTCGCCAGCGGCGGCGTCTCTGATTTCATGCGGTCGACAAAGGTGTCGAGAGTCGCTTTGGCGCCCTGAGCCTCGATCAATACGCCTTCAGAATCATTGAGCACGTACCCGGTCAGCTTAAGTTCGTTCGCTAGCCGGTAGACAAACGGCCGGAACCCGACCCCCTGAACGACTCCCTGCACTCGAAACCGTCGGCGGGTGATGTGGTTAGCGGAAGCCGGGTTATTCATGACCTGACCGGTGTGCTATAAACATGGCCCGAATATAATACAAAGCGTGAAGGAGTGGGTGGCCGTCTCCGGCCTGAGACAAAATAGCGGCGCAGGGACTCGAACCCCGGACACGCGGATTATGATTCCGCTGCTCTAACCAACTGAGCTACGCCGCCATTTCCGAAAACGTCATGGCTCGAAATAGCCAAACCATGACTCAGCTTGAAAAAAGGTAACGCCCAATTTATCGGAATGTGCCCCCGAGTCAAGCCAATACTGACGCTGCTTGCAGGCCAAACGGTTTAACGAATGTCTTTCGGCCACCCGCCGGCATGGTAATAGGTGAATACGGAGGGCGGTTGACCTGCCATGGGCCAATCAGCGGACTCGCTGGAATACGCCGCTGGTGTGCGAACCAACACTGAACCGGTATAACTTGGAAATCCACCAAGGCATACCGGGCGCCGGGACACCGAAAAACCTTGGGTGGATTTCGACCGGCAAACCGCTCAGCGTTAGGCTGTCACCTGCAACTGAGATT
>DATKJY010000030.1:0-3896 GCA_035543175.1 Candidatus Acidiferrum sp. | reverse complement strand
TTTTTTTCAAACAGCGCTACAGTCCGAACGTGCACCAGGTTTTGACGCCGCATTGCCTCGCAGTTGTTGCCGGATTCAACTAACAACGCGATGGTATCGTAAAGCTGCCGGCGATTGTACAACTCGTACGGAAAGCCTGTATCTTTGTTCAACCATTCGCGCACGCCGGGGATGTCGGCCGCAACGGGAATGAGACCGAGAGCCATAGCTTCGATCAACGAGACCGGCGACGAATCCGAAATAGCGCTGGACAGATACACATCATGGCCGGCCATGAACTTCAAGAACGACGCGCGCGGGAGTTTGTCGTAAAATTGGATGCTGTCCCCAACAAGCCCCTTGGAGATTAATCGAAAATGCCCCGCCATGCCGCCAAACGATGGAAATGTAATCTGCACTTTACCGTCAACAATCAATGGCGACAATGCCTGCACGATGAACTCGTTGTTGTAGACTTTCTCATGCTGTCTTGGAACGATGATTTTCAACGGATGCCCCAGGGCATAGCTATTGCGGTGATGAGCCAGGAATCGCTCTTCTATACCCCAATAGATGACTTTGGAGCCTTTAAGCGGAGACAACTTCTCAGCCGCGGCCAGCAGGTACTCAGAATCGCCCAGGACAAAGTCGGACTGGTTGAGAGCAAATGCGGTCTTTCGTTTATGAAACATGGATTTCTGTGGCACGAGAAGGACATCGGAGCCCCAGAGTGTCGTCACCACCGGCGCAAACCGGCGTGCTTGTGCGAGGGCCGCCATAAATCCGTAGCCGGATACAAAGTGCGGATTGATGACGTCCGGCTGAAATCTCTTGATGAGCGAACGCAGCTCGGTTGCCGCCATTGTATACCAGAGGGAACGAATCGGTCCGCGACTTTTGAGTTGATAATGCAGAACACTGCCGCGCTCCATCGAGGCCAAGACCACCTGGCATCCCTGACGCCGGAGTTCGCCGACGTATCGGGCGGTGTGGAAAGCCCGGCTGTCGGCCAGGACCAGCACTTTCAATCGCTCCCGGCTCACAACATTCTCCCGAGCAGTGAGCGGTAAACGTACATCGGGTAGGTGTAGTCGGCACCGCCCCATTTTTCTTTGTAAGCAATTATACCTGTCGCATGTTCAGGTGACATACCGAGATTGATGCGCGTCACTCCCTCAAAAGCTAACTCCTGGGCCACCGTATAGAGCAGAAACGGATTTGGCTTGGCATACGAATATGCCTTGTCGAAATGAAGTTGCCACCAGAGCGCGGAGTGGCCTTCAACCAGGATTATATGCGATGCCGCGATAATTCCGTCACGAACGGCGCAGACCCAGCGAACACGCTGGTCGCTTTGCGCCAGTTCGCCAAGAGCGCGATAGAAATCCTCGCTGTACCTGACGGTCCGCCCACGTTGTCTCCTGGATATATTCACCAATTCCATAAAACGGGGAAGATGGCAGGTGACATCGAAATCTTCAACGGTCGTACCTTCGCGATCCGCCTTCCGAATTTCGGCTCGCGTCTTCCGATTAGTCGGTCGCCAGTCCGGTTCGGAGAGATCGACAACGGTGGTCGTGCAGGCCCGAGATTGAAATGGATTCGGCGGCAGCTCGGCGTAGAAATCATTAACGAATACTCTGGCGTAACCTGCCGCCGCTATGGCTTTCAGCAAGGCCGGCGCCGAGTAGAGGCATTCCCGCTCGTCTGTGAGCGGACATATCCGCGCGTACAATCCACTCGGCATGCTCTGGAAGGTCGTGAGCGGACGCTCATGAAATTCCACGCCGGGCAACGCCGCCAGCATCCGATCATCTTCGAGTGCCACCCAGTACACATCGCGGCCGCGCAAACTTCGCCACAAGGCGGCAAATCCGATCGATGTGTACAGCGAGAAATGATTCAGCCGCTCGATTACCGGCAGCGGTAGTTGCGATACGCTGTATCGTTGAACCCGGATCATTTACGAATTACGAGAATCTTCCCGCGCCCGATATTGCCGGAGCCGTCGGTCAGGACAAAGATGTACACACCCGACGCCACCAGAATGCCGGCCTGATTGCGACCGTCCCAGGTGTTCAGGTCAGATTCGCGGACCAGTTCTCCGGCCAGACTGAATATCCGATAGGTGAACGCCCCGGAGAAGTTGAATCCAAGGATTGCATCCGATGTGCCGATGATGAAAGGATTCGGAAACGCGATGGCATCGGCCACGCTTGCGGTTGGGTGACCGATGGTTGATCGAAGTCGCGAAAGTCCCGATGACGTCGATACGTACAGATCGCCCGTGTAGCTGTCAAAAGTGACGGCATTGATATCGCTCGAAACGAGACCACTATTCAACGGAGTGTATTCGGTAAACTGGCCCGTGACCGCGTCGCGGCGCGCCAGTCCCGAATGAGTACCTACCCATAAATTGCCGCGCGGGTCGAACGCCAGATCGGATATATCCGGTCCGATGCCGGCCGGGAGATCGACATCGACAAACCGTCCGTTGGCGCCGAGACCGGGGTCAAATCGAGATAGACCGAAATTGGTGCCTGCCCAGAGTTCGCCGGTAGGCGAGAAGCGCACGGAACGAACGGCATCAGAGCGAAGGAAGGAATTGTCGGCGTTCAGGTATCGTATAGTGTCATCAGACTTATTGAACGGGTCACCGACATAGCAATAATAAAGACCGTTAGCTTCGGTTGCGGCTGCGAGGTACCCGCCATGATAGTCGATCGACACGATAAACGTATCTGTAATACCGTCCGGTACACCCAGCGAATCCCATGCCGATGCCTGGTCCAGGTTGGGTAGATAACCGATGGCAATGGGACAACCGGTGCGGGCGCGATAGACACCGGCAAAGAGATACTGACCGTCGGTGGCCAATCCCCGTACCACAGCGTAGTAGCCGGCGCCCGGGACGCCACGGATAGTCGAGTTGCTTTCGTCGAATTTGGTCAGCACACCTTGTGGCGAGATTCGCCAGAGCGCGTTCCCCCATGTCCCCGCGAACGCGTTTCCGGAAGAGTCCGAGATCGCGACCAGATTGTGGTCGCCGACACTGTATGTCCGCGGCACCCAGACACTGTCAATCAACTGCGCTGCAGCTTTCCGGAAATATAGGGCGGTAATTAAACCGTCGCGGTTGACGGTGACATCGGTAACGAAATTGTCCGGCATGCCTGAATACGGATAGGCGGAATAAGTTGCTCCGGTAGCGTAGTAGATTCCCCCGCCTGACAAGCCGAACCACCTGGAACTGCCGTAAAGTATACCGGTGTTGGGCGAAGATGGGAGTCCGCTGATAGTGAGGCTTGAGAACGCGCCTCCCGTACTCACGTAGGTTCCACTCCCGGCGTATACAAATAGCGAGTCGTTTTCAATTTCCACATCGGTAATGCTGGTGCCCGAATCGAATGGAATTCGAGTAAATGATGTATCTCCAGCTGAGCGATTAAGAGCAAATAGACCTTCGGGCGTGCCGATGTACAGTTGAGAATTGAATGAAATCACACGCCTTACGGTGTCATTGGTGAGTACTGGATAGGAAGCTCGCCCAAATACTGTCCAGTTGGCGGGCGACTTGAGTAGATCGAGATTGCTTTTCTCGGCTACGGCGAGTCCTGCCGAGGTAGCCAGCCAGATGGAATCACCGGACAGATAAATATCCAGCACCGATGGAAACGGATTGAGATTCCCAAATAGTCCGTAGCTGTCCTGAATCTGGCCGCCGTCGTGAATCTTGGAAAACAGAACCAGCCCGAGCTGCGTCCCAACCCAGAGGTTATCTCCGTCGTCGACCAGCCGATAGAGCCGGAACGGTTTACTGTCGTTGTCGAGGAATAGAAACGGCGTGCTGGCGGATCCGTCGAACTTCACCAGCCTCCCGAAACCGGCCACCCACTTCTGGCTGTCTGCTGCGACGA
>DATKJY010000029.1:0-6682 GCA_035543175.1 Candidatus Acidiferrum sp. | reverse complement strand
CGTGATCGTCGCCTTGAGCATGTCCTGATCGACCGCTTCGGCCATCTCACCCTTCATCGCCTTGGTCGTCAGCTCGGGGCTGAGACGGAATTCGCGCTGAATGGCGTTGTAGATTTCGCGCGTACCAGCCGAAACGTCGCGGGTCGCCTTGAACAACCCTTCCGACAGATAGGTGATATTGGTCACGTCGTGACCGATATTCACCAGCGCCGTCACCCGGCTCGGATCGACGTCGTAGTTGTTTTCGTATGCGTTGAGAATCGCGAACGCGTCGTCATCGACGATGACCGGACGAAGCCCGCAATCCTCGATGAGGCCGAGGTAGGTGCGGAGATACTCCTTGCGCGCCGCCACCAGCAGCACGTCCATCTTGTTGATGTCGTCGTCGGTCTTGATCACGTGATAATCGAGCGTCACGTCATCGACGTCGAACGGCGCCCGCTGCTCGGTCTCGAACAGGATCGCCTGCTCCGCTTCCGGCCCCGTCTTCTTATCGATGGTGAACTTGTCGGTGATGACACCATGTCCCGAGATCGAGACGACCACATCGCGAATCTTGGGATCGGTCTGGTCGATGAGAGACTGGATGTTGTAAACAACCGCCTCCCGGTCCCGGATTTCATCGGCTACGATAGCTTCGGGAGGTAACTCCCTAATCCCGATCGCCGACACCGCATATCCACCACGGCTGTGATCCAGCTTGACGAGCTTGATGGAACTGGCGCCGACATCGAGTCCAACGGTACTCTTGCTTTTGCGTGAGAACATAGGCAACTCTTTATCAGTAGGTATCCTTTTTCACGATCTGACGCTTTCCTGCGACATCTTTCTATATCGGCCGGTTTGCCTTGGAGTTGACCGGTTTATCTGAAAAATAAGCCTGCCCCATCAAGTCTCAGGCCTCCGGCCCAGGTGACGCCGGCGGCCTCTCCTTTTGGTATTGTTGCTATCGGAAACAGCTCCAATGGCCTTTACCCCATTCTTTGCCTAATCGCAAGAGACTTGGGGACATAAAATTACCCCCGGGGGGAGCGCCCGGGGGTCTGCCAGAGAAAGGAGCGAAGGAGGTAGTGGATATTAGTAGTACCAGTACTGCGTATGCACGCGACCGGTCGACGCCAGCACATTAGTCGCCTGTATGCCAACAACTTCCGAGCTTGCGGCAATCGAATACACATTGCCGCCACCCGTATATCCGGCTGTTCCGTTCGGCAAAAACAGTACCGCATTATTGCCGATGTCGGTGCCGAGATACGTGAACTGACTCGGAAGGGTATCAACGCGCATCACCGAATCGCCTGACGCAAAATCGAAACTGGTGAGATTTACCTTATCCTTGAACAACGTCACCGTGCGCTTGCCGGTATCGAAATACACGCCGTACTGACTCTTGGTCGTAATAGCCATCGAACGCGCCAGCTTAAGCGATGAGGTCATGTCTTTGACTTCGGCGCGGAACTGCAGGCGACGGTAGGTCCGCGCCAACTGCGGCACCGCCATTGCCGACGCCAGACCGATAATGACTACCGTGATCATCAGTTCCAGCAACGTAACGCCGGACTTGGACTGGAATTTCTGTATCATTGACATAGCCGTAATCCTCTTTGCTTGCCGTCGCTTCGAAGCGGAGACCTCGGATTCACTCAGCCAATTGTCCGCTTCTGTCAGACAGTTTAGCATGGCCTGTGCCTTGCCGCCTGAAATTTTCTGCTCTCCCCGCTTTCGTCGGAATCTGTTTGTCCGATAGAACATTAGGTGGGAATGCGGTTGCCGACGTATTACCGTTGTATGGTATGAAGGTCCCGCTCCTCTATTTTGAGGTATGGACGACTCCCCATACTTGTAGGCGCGGACCAAATGGTTGACAAATCGACAAAATCGGGTAGATTGAATTATTATATGGTCTTACCGCATCGGAACACGCCGAGGCCTAATATCGAAAGGATCTGCTGATGAGAGCTCATCTCGCTAAGTGTTCGTATCTCCTCGTCCTCACATATGTAGCAATCGCCGTTCTCGTTCATTCGCCGCTTTTGTTTGCCGGACCCGCTTCGAGTCTGGTCGAGCAACCGGTTGTGATTTCGAAAGCAGCTTCCGTCATCAGCGCCGACACCCGCGCCGAGTTGTTGCATCGCAATCCGACCACCGCCCGCGTCTGGGTTTTCTTCACGGACAAAGCGATTTACGATCAAAACGGGTTCGCCGCTCGGGCCGCAGCTGTGCCTATGAGCGATAAGGTTCGCGCCCGACGCGCCAAAGTCGGCATGGACCGCGTCGTTTTCGCCGACATCCCCGTTGCCCGAAGCTACGTTTCGCAGATCCAGTCTCTCGGCGGCGAGCTACGTCGCGAATCGCGCTGGCTCAACGCCGCCAGCTTCGATGTTGCCATGGGACTGCTCGATCAAGTCGCCACTCTCCCCTTTGTCGCCGAGATCAAGCCGGTAGCCGAGTTCACTGGTGAACCGATTCCGGTCGAGACAGACACGAAAGGGGCTCCCGGCCCGACTGTGCAGAATGCCGAAGCCCTAAACTATGGCTCCTCGGCGACGCAATTGAATCTCATGAACGTCCCCGCCGTCCACGCTCAGGGCTACAACGGTCAGGGCGTGACGTTGGCCATTTTCGATACCGGCTTCCGTAAATCGCATGAAGCTTTCGCCAATGCTTACTCCGAGCACCGCGTTCTGGCCGAGTATGATTTCGTTTTCAACGACAGCAACACCGCCAACGAGGCTAATGATGATCCCAGCGCCTGGAGCCACGGAACTTCCACCTGGGGCCTCTCCGGTGGATTGCTGGACGGCAAGCTCTACGGCCCGGCGTATAAAGCCAATTTCATTCTGTGCAAGACCGAAGATGTTCGCTCTGAAAAGCATATCGAAGAAGACAACTGGGTCCGGGCGCTTGAATGGGTGGATTCACTCGGCGCCGAAGTCATCACGTCATCACTCGGCTACAAAGTGTTCGATTCCGGATATTCATACACGTACGCCGACATGAACGGCGCGACGGCCATTATCTCAATTGCTGCAAGCACCGCCGACAGCCTCGGCATTGTCGTCTGCAATTCGATGGGCAACGATGGCCCCGCCGCCGGCTCACTCAGCGCACCAGCTGACGCTTTCAAGATTCTCGCGATCGGTGCAGTCAATTCGGCCGGTACCATTGCGGGATTCTCCTCGCGCGGACCGACCTACGACGGCCGCACCAAACCGGAAGTCTGCGCTCAGGGTGTCAACACCTATACCGCATCCTCAGGAGGTGATGCCGCCTACACCGGAGGCTTCAGCGGCACCTCGGCTGCCGCTCCACTCGCAGCCGGAGCTGCCACTGTCCTGAGACAGGCGCGACCTAGTTTCCCGCCCGCGCTCATTCGTCAGGCACTCATGGAGACTGCGTCGCGCGCAGCCACTCCGGACAACAACTATGGCTGGGGGATCATCAATCTTCAGGCCGCCCTGGCATGGGGAGCTGACTTTTCAGCCGACGTGACGGGCGGCAACGCACCGTTGACCGTTAACTTTACGGAGAAAGCTGCTCTGAGCTTGAGTCCAACTTCGTATCTGTGGGATTTCGGCGACGGTCAAACTTCGACCGACTTAAATCCCTCCCACCAGTTCACGAACGCCGGCGTCTACAACGTTTCCCTGACCATTCAGACTTCGTACGGCCCGATCACTAACCTTCGCACGAACTATATCGTGGCGTTGGGTGACACCCTGACGTATGGCATCGATTCGGCCTTCGCCGGTCACCAGATCGTCAAATCGGTACGGCTCACTAATTCGCAGGCTCTCAATCGCATCGTCATACCGTTCAAGATTGCGTTGGCGCCGCTGAACATGACGTTCGATTCGGTAACTCGCGGAAGCCGAACCGCCTATTTCGAAGCCATGAATCAGTTGACCTATGACCCGACCACACGACGTTTCACCTATGAACTTAAGGCCAACGATGGCGGCGGCTCCCCTGCCCTCCCGGCCGGCTCCGGCGAAGTTCTGAAAATCTACTGCACGCCCAATCGCTATTCCCTCGGCGGCTTCGGCAATGTCGTCGATACCGGCCAGAACGGCTCCTACGTGACCACTGAGACTTCTTCGCTCATGTCCTACTCACCGGTTGTCGTGTCTGGTGTCTTCGCCACCAAGAACATCCTGCGTGGCGACGCCAACTACGACCAGGTCCGCGATATCAGCGATTTGAGTTTTATCATTGACCGGCTGTTCACCGTCGGACCAGCGCCCGTTACCATTCAATCAGGCGATTGGAACAGTGACAATCTGATTGACATCAGCGATCTGAACTACATTATCGATTACCTGTTCTTTAATGGACCGCCACCGGCCAATCCATAATCGGCGTTGGTCCTTTCGAAAACGAAAAAGCCGACCCCACCGGGGGGTCGGTTTTCGTTTTCTATGCCTGACGTATCAGACGGTGAACTTGCCGTTGCGATAGATCACCTTGCCGTCCGCGATAATCTCGCCCCCTTCCTTGAGGTCGCAGACCATGTCCCAGTGCAACGCGCTTTTGTTTTTGCCGCCTGACTCGTGGATCGATGCCCCCACGGCCATATGACAGGTGCCGCCAATCTTCTCGTCAAACAGCGTATTCCGCGTGAATTTCTTGATTTCGTAGTTCGTGCCGATCGCAAATTCACCGACAAATCTCGCCCCCTTGTCCATGTCGAGCATGGCGCGAAGGTACTCGATGTTCTTCACGGCCGACTCCTTCACGACTTTCCCCTTCTTGAACTCCAGCCGCACATCGGCCACTTCCCGCCCGGCATACACGGCCGGGTACGTATAACGGATATGCCCTTCGACCGAGTTCTCAATCGGGCCCGTGAATATTTCGCCGTCGGGGAAATTCTGCGTGCCGTGACAGTTGATCCACTTCCGCCCGCCTACCCGAAGCTTCAAATTCGTGTCATTGGTGCGAAGCTGTATCTGATCTACCGTATTGAGAATCTTGACCAGCCGGTCCTGCTCTTTCTCAATCTTCTCCCAATGTTTCACCGGATCCGGCGTGTCGATATGCCCGGCCGAATAGACAAAATCCTCGTAATCTTTCAACGACATCTCCGCGTCTTGAGCGTCGGCCACTGTCGGATACATCGTCCCCACCCAGTGCAGTGATTCGTTGCCGATCCGCTTGAACATCTTCTGCACCAACGGTCGCATATGCTTGCGCTGTTTTGCCTGACGCTTGGGATCGACCCCGCTCAGAAACCTCGTGTTCTCACTCCCCCAAATCGCTAGCAGGGCGTCCATCTTGTCCATCTCAACTTTCGCCAGCGGCGATATGTAAGCCAGTTGTTCATCGGACGCATACTTGTAGAACACCTCTTCATTGTCGGGCACCCGGATGAGCAGATAGGGATAGGCGCCGATCTTGACCGCCTCCTCGAATGCTGCCTTCATGAGCGGCAGGGCGACCACTTCCCCCTGTATTTTGAACAACTGTCCCTTCTTGAGCTTGATCGAATAGTGGAGTAGTACCTGTGCCAATTTTGCAACCCGTGGATCCATCTTTTCCTCACCTTATCACGAATTCAAGAACTCTATTTGCCTGCGATCTGAATGTGCGAACTACAATGCCCCTTCCATCTCAAGCAATCTCCGCTTCAATTCGATTCCGCCGCCGTAGCCACCGAGGCCATTCGAAGCTACCACTCGGTGACACGGCACCACCAGCGGAAGGAGATTACTTGCATTGGCGTGACCCACCGCTCGCGATGCACCCGGCTTGCCCAGCGCTTTGGCAATTTCCCCGTAGGTCTTTACCTTTCCGTACGGAATCCGCGCCACGGCTTTGAGCGCCTGAATCTGGAAGGGCGTCCCGCGCCAGTCGAGCTTGAGCGTGAAATCCCGAAGTTCCCCATCGACGAACCGCATCAGCTGCGATTCGGCCTCTTGGTTGCGCTCACGATCTGCGACAATTTCATACCCCGGAAAATGCTTAGCTGTCTGTTTACGAAAGTACGCATCCGATTCCGACGGTAGTCCCACCAGCGCCAGACCATTATCTGTTGACGCCACCCGGAGCCTCCCGATTTTGGTCGTAAACGAATGCACATACAGCGTCTTCATACTCTCTACCCCAATTAACCGATTCTATCCAAGAGCGCCACGAGTTCCGGCAGACTATCGATTGCATAATCCGGATTCAGCGCCAGAGTATCCTTCGTACCGCCATACGGTGAACTCACGGCCGCCACCGGCACCGGCACACCTTTAGCCGCTAAAACATCGTTTACTGTGTCCCCCACCACCAGCGTTTCTTTCGCTTTCGCACCCAGCTTTTCGATAACGTACGCAAACTGCGCCGGGTCCGGTTTGACGCGTGGGACTTCATTGCCGCCTACCGCCAGCTCAAAAACGTTCTGCCAGCCAAACTTCGCTATGATCCCATCAACATGCGCTTTTATTTTGGTCGTCGCGATGCTCATGCGGTAACCACGCGCTTTCAATTCCGCCAAAGTCGGCGCCACCCCATCCAGCAACCGTGATGATGACACTACCGTCGAAGCCGCCTTCACCTGGAAATGACGGTACAGCTCTGCATAGGGCACATCCGTGAAATCGTGAAAGGCCCTTTCCAGCGGAAATCCGATGTATTGCTTGATTCTCTCCGACGGTTGAGGTCTTTGCTTCATTTGCACCAGCGCATAGTTGACAGC
>DATKJY010000028.1:0-3102 GCA_035543175.1 Candidatus Acidiferrum sp. | reverse complement strand
CCGAAAGTGGCTCCCCTGCAGCGAGAATCAACGCTCGCTCCAGCACATTCCTCAGTTCCCGAACATTGCCGGGCCAGTCATAGCTGAGAAGCAGATCCCGGACAGTTGATTCGAGCGACCCCTGTCTGTATCCGTGCGTCGCCAGAAACTGTTCGGCGATCTCGATGACGTCGGCTCCCCGTTCCGACAGATTAGGCAGCTCAATCGGGAAGACATTAAGCCTGAAGTACAGATCCTCCCGAAAACTCCCTTTGGCTATGGCATCCTTCAGAATTCGGTTAGTGGCAGATACCAGTCTTACGTTGATATCGATTGTATCCACTCCCCCAACTCGAATCAGCTTCTTCTCTTCGAGTACCCTCAGAAGTTTGGATTGCATGCCGGGGGACATCTCGCCGATTTCATCCAGGAAGATGGTCCCGCCTTCGGCGAGCTCAAATCTCCCACGCTTCCGGGCAGTGGCCCCGGTGAATGCTCCCTTTTCGTGCCCAAACAGTTCTGACTCGAGGAGAGTCTCGGCAATGGCGGCGCAGTTGACGGCGATAAAGGGATGCTCCCGTCGGGGCGAAAGCTCGTGAATCATCCGGGCGGCAAGTTCTTTGCCGGTCCCTGACTTGCCGGTCAGAAGGACAGTGGCTTCGGTGGGCGCCACCTGGGTGATTAACGCTTTCACCCTTTGAGCGGCGGGAGAGGACCCGGTAAAGGAGCTGGGGTACCGGGCCTTCAGAACTTCCTGGTAATGACCGCTCAGCGAGGCGAGTTTCTGCCGGTCTGCGAGTTTCCGAACCAGAAGCACCAGTTCATCCAGTGAGAAGGGCTTGAGGAGATAATCAGCGGCTCCTTTTTTCATGGCTGTTACCGCTGATTCCACGGTGCCATAGGCGGTCATTATGACGACCTCCGTCCCCTCCTTGGTCAGAGCTTTAGCGAGCACCTCCAGCCCAGAGATTTCCGGCATGCTAAGGTCGGTGATGACGATATCGAATGCGTGCTGGCCGATCAGGCGAATCGCCTCGGCCGGCTTAGTCGTCGTAGTCACCCGGTGCCCGGCATCCTCGAGGCAGCCGCAGATGAGCGAAGTCATTTTTGGTTCGTCGTCGACAACGAGAATATTGGCCATATCTACTTTCTCGGCACTTTGGGAAGACTGATGATGATGCTGGTTCCGTGACCCAATCGGCTTTCAATCTTGACCGTCCCGCCCATCTCTGCGACGATTTTCTGACTCAAATAGAGGCCCAACCCGGAGCCGGCCTGTTTGGTAGTATAGAACGGCGTGAACAGTCTCTTGATCTCCTTGTGACTCAGTCCTGGACCGCGATCGCTCACAATAATCTCCGTTCGATGTCCGTGGTCGTTGGCGCTCAGGCCCAAAACTATCGGTTTCCGCGCCGCCTGGCAGGCCTCGACACCGTTCATGAGAAGGTTCAGCATTACCTGGCGCAGTGACCGTCGGTATCCCCGAAAGCTCAACGGCCGGCTCTCGCCATCATCCAGCCATTGAACCTCGGTCCCGCCGTACTTCTCAGTAAGATTTTTCCGAACCCCGGCCAGGAAATCACCGAGTTCAAAATCCTCCGGCTGCTGACCCGACAGAAACGGGCCATCGGCGCGCGCGAAATCGAGGTAACCTGTGACGATGCCGTTGAGCCGGTCAATTTCTTCGACAATGAAGCCGGTTTCCTCGGCGTTGATCTTCTTGCCGAGTCGCTCGGCCGAGGCGCGGATGATCATGAGCGGATTGCGGACCTCATGCGCCACCACGGCAACCATGCGACCGAGATAGGTGTGCGTCTGTCCTATGAAGAGCTGCTGTTCGGCACGATTGAGGCGTCGTTGGAGAAGCAGAAACAGCAACCCCAAGGCCAGGCCGCCTGCCAGCGAAATTGCTGTTGAGTATGCCAGGTTACGTTTGAGGTCGTTGAGGGCGTCCGAGTAATCAACATTGGCGTCGGCGCCCAACACTCCCACTACTACGCCGGAAGCGCTAAGGAGAGGCGCGAAGGCCGATTTCAGGTAGAGATCCCCTGTCTCGTAGGTCGGAGTCACAGTGCATCGGGTGCTGGCGCCATAGAAGAGCGAGTCGATATATCGTCCGTTGAGACGGGCAAGGAAATAGGTCGACTCCGGTTCGACCAATGTAGTGGCCAGATAGAAGTAGTTTTCGTCAATGATGAAGAGCTCCGATAACGAATCGGCGGCACGAGCTTTCTCAAGGAACAGGGAGACGCGGGCATAGGCGTCAATATCGCCGGCCAAGAGGCTGTCAACCAGAGTCCTCGACAGTCCGGCCGAAGCGGTTTGAACCACTGAACTGAGGCGGCGGCTCAACTGGGTTTCGAGAAGAGCTTCGGTGCGCCGGTAATATATCCACCAAGCGAGATTGACTAACACTATCAGAAGCGCTGTGAACAGCACCGCCGCCAGAAATCGCCGCGATGATCCAGTCATGGCGCAATATGGCGACTAATTCAATCCCAAGTCAACTTCTAGTCGCGGCTGCGGCAGTGGCGGAAGTTGCCTTCAGGTCTTTCTAAGCAGTAGCGTCAGGCTTCGGCGAATAGATGGTCGGGCGACTATTTCGAATCCGCATTTCTGCGCTTTTGACGTCGTGTCGGCAAACCCATCGATTGTCACGTGCCCGGTCGGCTCGGCTATTAACAGGTATCCGCCTGGTTTGAGTGTGGCGTGTACTTCACCGAGCACTCGGCCAATATCGGGCGTCTCGTGGAGGACCGCAAACGTGAGCGCGAAATCAATCCGGCCTTCGAGGTCAGCGATATTCAGAGAATCAGCGGTGCAGATGCGGGCCGCGATTATACCGTCAAGGCCGGCTCGGGCGGCGCGCCTTTTGAGCGAGCCGATCATTTTTTCCTGAAGGTCAACGGCGTACACTTTTCCCTTTTCACCGATCAGGCGGGCCATCGGAATGGTGAAATAGCCCATGCCGGGCCCGATATCGAGCGCGGTCATGCCGCTCTTGACATACGGTGAGAGGATACTCTGAGGGTCCTGGATCAACTTGCGAATTGGGCTGGCGAGAAGATACCCCAGCCACCACGGGCAAACACACTCTGCCATTTTGGTACGCCTTCTGTATGA
>DATKJY010000027.1:0-2990 GCA_035543175.1 Candidatus Acidiferrum sp. | reverse complement strand
CGGATTGCCGCAGTCCTATGGCTTGAGCCAGAACTACCCCAACCCGTTTAACCCGACCACCCAGATCTCTTTCGCTCTGCCGAAAGCTTCGCAGGTGGAATTGACGGTGTTTAACGTGTTGGGTCAGGAAGTGAAGACGCTGGTGAGCGGGCAGATGGATGCCGGGTCCCATACGGTCGTGTGGGATGGCACCAACTCCGCCGGTCAGTCTGTCTCGAGTGGTATCTATTTCTATCGGATATCCGCCGATCAGTTTAGTGCCACCAAGAAAATGCTGATGTTGAAGTAAGGGATCGACCTTAAAGGACGATCGAGAGAAAACGCGTTCGATAAAGTATCGTGGCCCCTGCCGCTGGTCCCGGCTGGGGCCCTTTCTTTTGTCGGTCGCATAAACTGCCCTCATCCCGACTCACACGGCGCAACCACTGCGAATGCCTCGTGCGACTAATTCGCACGGCATCTCTAACCGCATACCCTTCTGTCGGTTATGATTTTCCGGCCATGGCGGCACGCTTCTTGTAAATATCTGATACATAGCCGAAGGATGCAGGCGTGAGATCCCTGCTTCCACCAATCTGGGTGGCCTTTCTTGGCGGTTATGCCATCCAGTACGGGATTCGGCCCGTGAGGAGAGCCAGGTCCTGACGAGAGTCGGGACCTCTTTTTTTGCCTGTTCGTTCTGTCGTCATCACTAAGTCATAACCCATCACCCTATATACGCATTGCCATTTTGCCTTGACTGGCAACAAGTTGACCGTTACCATTGTCCGGTTACAGAAAGGGTACGCGTATCTTTACTGCGATCAACAACTGGCTCAAGAACTTCGCCATCCAGAGCCAGAACCTGCTCATCTTTTCCGTCAAGATGCTCGTCTCTCTTGTCGGCCGACCTCTGTATGTCGCCGAAACCTTCGAGCAAATGTATCTGATTGGCGT
The DNA here is from genome assembly GCA_035543175.1 of Candidatus Acidiferrum sp. Lineage (GTDB taxonomy): Bacteria > Zixibacteria > MSB-5A5 > GN15 > FEB-12 > DATKJY01. The sequence continues at coordinate 2,054 of DATKJY010000027.1, read as the reverse complement.
TGGCTCTCTGTACCTGGTCGTCCTGACAGGTGTTTTCGCTGGGCAGGGTTTCGCCCTGGCATTTTCGCAGGAGTTGGCGGATTTCGGCGCCAAAAACTACTTGGGCCGCATCATGGCGATCGCGGTGATCCGCGAGTTGGGTCCCACGCTGACTGGCCTCATGATTGCAGCGAGAGTGGCGGCCGGCATCACAGCCGAGCTTGGCGCTATGCGCTCCTCCAATCAGATCGACGCCATGGTCGCATTCGGCATCGATCCAATCAAGAAACTTGCTGCCCCCCGGCTCATCTCTCTCATCATCATGGTGCCGGTTCTGACCATAACTTGCGATGTCATCGCCATCCTCGGCGGCTTCGTCATCGCTCAATTTATCGCTCACGTCACCGCCACTATGTATTGGTCCGCCGTCCGGGAGCGCCTGGTATTCGGTAATCTCTTCATGGGTATGCTGAAGCCGTTCGTGTTTTCGTTCTTCATTGCGTTCATTTCATGCTACAAAGGCTTTACCTCTGAAGGCGGCACTAAAGGGGTCGGCCAGGCGACGACAAATTCCGTGGTGTTGACGTCGATCACGATTCTGATCGTGAATTTCTTCCTGACCAAGGTGGTGTACTCGTTCATAAAGGGGTTCATGTGATCGAACTTCGCAACGTCACATTCTCCTATGGCGACCGCCCGGTCCTGAAAAACATCTCCTTCACGATCGAGCAGACCGAATCGGTCGTCATCATGGGCCCGTCCGGTTCCGGCAAATCGACTATCCTAAGGCTAATCCTCGGCCTCGAAGACCCGCAGGAGGGCGAAGTCCTTATTGATGGCGAGAACATCTCGGCCATGAAAGAGAAACGCCGTCGCGAGGTCCGCAAGCGGATTGGCATGGTCTTCCAGGACGGCGCCCTGTTCGATTCACTGACGGTAGGAGAGAACGTTGGTTACTACTTGCTCGAACACACCCGGATGGCATGGTCGGAAATAGAGAAACGAGTGGTCGAGATGCTCGGGTTTGTTGGTCTTGATGCCGATGAGATCGTCGACAAGCTCCCCGAGCAGCTCTCCGGCGGGATGCAGCGACGGGTCGCCATTGGTCGCGCGCTCTTGTCCACCAACCCGTCGATCATGCTCTACGACGAGCCGACTACCGGCCTCGACCCGCAATCCAGCGAGACGGTGCTCTGGCTGATAAACAAGTTGACGCGCGAAAAGCAGATATCCACCATCGTGGTGACGCACCAGATCGCCGATGCCTTCAATCTCGCCGATCGGTTTATCGTTATCCATGCGGGGGAGAAGGCGTTTGATGGCTCGCTGGTGCAGCTTCGGGATTCCTTCGATGAGCGCGTGGTCAATTTCCTTTTGCCGTTTCGGAATTCATTTGCCGCCGTTGCTGAACGTCGGTTTATTGGGCAATAATGGCGCTGCCGGAGGCAGTAACGAACAGATAGAGAAAGCAGCAGGATTACCGGGATATGAAACGATCGATCAGTGTTCGATGGGGAAAACTCAAAGTTGGAATTCTGGTCATGTTTGCCATCGCCGCGGCGATGTGGGCGTCGCTGTCTGGTGGCGGCACTTCCATTTTCGAAAGCAAAGGGGAATTCACCTGCTATTTCCGCAATGTCAACGGTTTGGTCAAGGGCTCTCCGGTCTGGATGTCCGGTGTCGAGGTCGGCAACGTGCGCACGGTCGAGTTCGTGCGGCTGGATTCGTTGCGTCAGGTCGAGGTCGTCTGCCGCATTAAGCGCTCCGCCTGGATGATGATGACCGAAGGGACCGAAGTCATGCTCGGCACGATCGGCTTCTTGGGCGACAAATATGTTGAGGTCATCCCCGGTCCGGCCGATAAGCCCGTAATTCCCGAACGCAGCGTCGTTCCCACTAAGGACGCGGGCGAAGCATCGGCGATGTTCAAAGCGGGGGAGAAGGCGCTCAATAACGCCGGCGAGGTGGTCAGCAATCTCGACACGCTGTTGAAGCGGATGAATCGCGGCGAAGGAACCCTCGGCCGCATGGCTACCGACAAAGAGCTCTACGAGCAGATGACGCGCCTCCTGACC
>DATKJY010000026.1:0-5186 GCA_035543175.1 Candidatus Acidiferrum sp. | reverse complement strand
TGCCTCAGCCGATCTCGGCCTGGTGCGGGCCGTCATGGACCAGCAGCCGGGGTTTTTCATTTCGACCTTACACGACGCCGGCAGTTCGCTGCATTACTACCGCACGATCGATGAACACGGTCATCCCGCGGTCGCCGTCGCGATTGTGCAGCACCAGTTGTTTATCTCCCAGCGCCCCGAACTGGTTCACGCGCTGTTCCTGTTGTTTCTGGTCTCAATTCTGATTTCGCTGCTCACCGTGTATCTGATTCGCAAACGGTTCAGGGACCCTCTGGCTCGCCTGCAACGCGGACTCGATTCCACCGCTGTCGGTGACCGCTTTTATATGGTTGAACCGTCGCACGACGAAGAACTCGGCGCGCTGGCGTCCTCGTTTAACCGCATGAACGAAGCATTGTGGAACAGCCGGTTGAGTCTCGATGCCTTCAACCAGCGTCTGCAGAAGATCAGCGTCAGCCTGATGGAGACCGAAGGATTCCTCGCCACTCTGATCGACAGCTCTCCGGACGCCGTGCTGGTCACATCGCCGGAGGGAGAAGTGATAATCTGTAACCGCCAGGCGGCGACCATTTTCGACGCTGACAGTGCGGAGCTTCTTGGTAAGCCTGTCAGCTCGCTTTTCGCCCGATCCTCGGCCCAACCGGAGTGCCCGGTTGCCTCGACCGATGAGGGAGCTTCGTTTGAGAGCATCTGCTCGCGCGCCGACGGCCGCCTGCTGCCGGTATTTGTTGTTCTTCGTCCGGTGCGCGACAAAAACGGCAATATCGGCGCGTTTCTGTACATTCTCCGCGACATCTCCGAGAGCCGGAATTTCCAGGAGATGATGATTCGTCTCGACCGTTACTACACGCGTGGAGAGATGGCCGGCGACATCGCTCATGAGATTAACAACTATCTCGCGGTGCTGAGCGGCAATCTCGAACTCCTTCCGATTCTGCAGCGTAAGGGAGACCAGGAGAAGATCGCGAAGAAATTTGAGTTGATGCGGAGCACGGTCGAGAAGATCGCCGGGTTCTGCGATGGCCTGATGGACAGCGGGCGCGAAGAGCTCAGCATCGAGCCGACCGACATCAACCAGGCCGTGCAGAACGTGTTGGCCTTTTTGAAACCGCAGAACAAATTCGACACCGTCACTATTACGACCAGCTTGTCCGGCGAAGTGCCGCTTGTCGAGGCTGATGCCGGGCAGGTCCAGCAACTCATGGTAAACACTATTTACAACGCCGCCGAGGCTCTGAGTGCGGCGGCAGGTCCTCGAACCATCGACATCGTCACCGGTGTCTTATCTAATTCAAAGCCTGACCGCGTGTTCGTCCGAATTGCCGATAACGGTCCCGGTGTCATCACCGACCGCGTCGACTGGCTTTTTGTCAAGCGCTTCACGACTAAACCTAAAGGACACGGCATCGGGCTGGTGACGTGCAAACGGATTATCGACGCCCATTTTGGGGCTATCAGCTACCGCTACGAGAATGGCGCCGTGTTCCAGATCGAATTGCCGGTTAAGCATCCCGTTGCCTCGCGTCCGCCGATTGCTGCTGTCCCGAGACAGGAAGTTCCAGTCGCATAACTTTTGCTTGCCTGCTCCACTTTCACGGGGTAGCTTCCCCCCATGAATCAGACCCGTTCAACTGCCCTGCGGCCGGTCAGTCAGAAGTATCTTATTCTCGCGATCGTCGCGGTCGCAGTCGTTGTCCTCCTGATCACCTGGTTTGGTATTCGCAAGAGCCGCTCCGACGGGTTCCACCTGCTGGTCATGCAGGGGACAGCCTTCACGGAGGCTCTCGCGCAGGCATCGCAGAGTGCTATCAACGCGGAGACATTCTACGACCGGCTTGTCCAACGAAGGTCCACTGACCTGGTCATTACGCTTCTTTCCGATCCGACGCCACCGACGTATCCCCGGCTCGCCGCGTTTGCTCAGTCGCATGACCTCGACGGCATCTTCATTTTCAAAGCTGATTCGAGTCTGCAGATTGGCTGCAATGACGACGGCTCGCCTCTTCGACCTCCCCGGTTCGTTGAGGACGAAGTCAAGGGTTTGATTGCCAATCCCGAGGATCGCTTCGTGCTGCTTAATGATGAGGATGAGAAGACGGGGGAGAAGGTGCAGTACTACCTTGAAATCACCAGTCGGCTCGACAAGGTATTTGTTCTCGTCAGCGATGCCCAGACCTACAGCGACGCGCTGCAGCAGACCGGCATCGGCGTGCTCGCGCAGAAAATGGCCGGCGAACCCGGTGTAGAATATATTCTGTACCAGACTACCAAGGGAATCGTATTTGCATCGCGAGAAGTCAGCAACCTCTTGGCCATAGACTCCGATCCGTTTCTGAAAAGCGCCCTGGACAGCGACAGCATCGTCAGTCGCATCTACACGTATCAAGGCAAGGACGTACTCGAGCTGGTGCGGCCGTTTGCCAGCAAGCGATACCCGTTCGGACTGTTCCGCGTCGGCCTCTCACTGCACGGCTACTACACGATCTCGCACGGCTTCGACCGCCAGATGATTATTCTCTCGATCGCGCTGTTTCTTCTGGTTGTCGTCGCCCTGATGTACGTGAACAGTCGTCGTCAGAGTCTTCAGATCAGTCGCCAATACAGCGACATTAAGACCACCACCGACCGCATTTTCGACCAGATGAAAGTAGGGGTTGTGGCTATCGACGATTCCGGCTTCGTCCGCCTGACCAACGATTCGTTCACTCGGACACTCGGGCTGGACTCTCCTGTCGGCAAACGCTGGACTGATCTGATGCGCACCGATCAATTGGGTCTGCAGACATTTCTTGCCGGAGACGCTACCTCTGACGAGGTGGAAGTGAGCGGGAAATTCGGCGATTCGGACAAGGTGCTCATGGTTGCCCGCTCCAAGATTATGTATGAGGATTCCAACCGCCGGGCCGTCGTGATGGTCGTGTACAACGTGACGCGCTTCCGTGAATACGAGCGCGAAATGACCCGCAGGCAGCGATTGACGGAAATGGGCAATCTCGCCGCCGGAGTGGCGCACGAAATCCGCAACCCCCTTAATACGATATCGATTGCCGCTCAACGGTTGTCTTCGGAATTCGCCCCGAAAGAAAATACGGAGCAGTATCAGGAGTTCACACAGAAGATTCGTTCCGAGACCAAAAGACTGAACGACATCATCACTCGCTTCCTTTCATTGACGCGTGAAGAAAGCAAGCGCCATGGCCGAATCAGTCTCAGCGCCCAGATCCAAGATTTCATCTCGTTTGTAGGCGCCGAGGCACAGCGAATTACGCTCCAGATCAAAGCCGATGTGCCCTCCGACCTGTTCGTCAGCGGGGACAAGGATGAGCTGCAACAGGTGTTTTTGAACCTCTATAACAACTCCAAAGAGGCTCTGTCCGGAAAAGCAGGGGTCATTCAGATTAGTGCTCGACGGCGCGATGGAAAGGTCCGCATTACCTTCTCCGACAGCGGACCGGGGGTCACCGCGGAGATTCGGGCGAATATATTCGCGCCCTATTTCACCACGAAAGAATCCGGTACGGGACTCGGATTGTCAACCGTCTATCGCATCATCGGCGACATGGGCGGGGACATACGCCTGGTCGAAAGCGAACTGGGCGGCGCAAATTTCGAAATCACGCTCCCCGCGGCCGTTTAATTTCGACTTCTACGTGCCTCGTAGGGCAGAACCGCTCCCGATTCCGGCATCAAACTAACGACACAATGGCAGCGGCGTTCCGAAAAACAGATGATCGATCAACGCCTGAAGGTCCGAAATGTCCAATGACCCGGAGCCGTCGAGATCCGCCTCGGCCGCGCACGGAGTAATGGGCAAGCTGAAGAACAAGTTATCGATTAGCGCTTGAAGATCCGAGATGTCAACCTGGTCGGCGGGGTCCCCATCGACATTACCGGTCGTCAACTTACAGCACACGCACGTTACGTCATACACGCCCATCAGAACATGGCACGAGCTGTTGGCGGGTGCGCAACTTGATTCCTTTGACAGATGATAATCGCCGGCCAGGCGATCGCAAAACAGCGGATCGATTGAGAGGTTGCCGAGCGTGTCGCCGGCTTGAAACGGCATATTCATATAATTGGCGCTGTCATTTCCGTATGAATCGTTGCAGGCGCCGATCGTTCCGGGCGGCGTAAACCAAGTGAGGAAACCATAAGACCTGTTGAACGCCGCAATACTGTTGCGAATGACTGTGCTGTCCGATGCTGGCCTCTTCGACGAATTGCCTGTCTTGGGGAAGTCCGAAAAGACATACAGGCCGACACGATTGCCGACCATCGTCACATTCTCGACCTTCGCGCCGCCCCAGAGATTCTCTCCGATCAGGATGCCGATGTTCTTGTTGTCTGCGAGGAGCAACTGCGAAAAGACGGAGTTCTGCCCGGTAGCATAGCAGTATATGCCGCTGGTGTCATTAGCGTACACTCGGCATCTTCGGATATCGGCCGGACGGTTGTTTATCCAGATACCGTTGCCGGTGCTCTGCGAAATATCGCACCCGGTCACTCGCATGGGGATCGCTGAATATGGACCACCCCACGGTTCGAAACAGTAGATGCCGTTGCTGTTATTGGCTTGAAGCACGCAGTTCTTGACGGTGGCGACACTCGTGGAGCACATTATCGCGCCCTTGGCATATGCTCCGGTGACTGTAAAGCCATCAATTACCGAAGATGTATCTTCGGCCTCGTGCAGCCAGAATGCAGTGTGCGGTTCTGAAGCACTTCCCTGGCAGTTGATTGTCGTCGCTGTCGCACCAGACGCCGACATCACGACGATATTCCGCCCGCGAAACTCCAAATCGCGATTGCCGACCCCGATGTACGACCCGGCCGCCACCAGCACCGTATCACCGGCGATGGCTGCGTCAATGCCTGCTTGGATAGTCGGCTGATCGGCGGGGACATTGATGACGGCCGCCTGTGCTGAACAGAGAGCGCACAGGACCAATGTAATGATGGGTACGGCTTTCATTGAACCTCCCGCATATTTTGATTGCGTTGACAACCTTCCGAATGAAAGATAGTCAACGTGGGCTATTGTGTCAATGAAAAAATCCATGCGGCGTCGAGACAAACAAAAGCGGCCCCCGTAAGGGAGCCGCTTAGTAAACCACACGAAAGGATGAATCAGACTTTGGTCACCGTCTTTTTCAGCCACTCCGTGCTGACGGATTTCGGACGCG
>DATKJY010000025.1:0-3589 GCA_035543175.1 Candidatus Acidiferrum sp. | reverse complement strand
CGACCCAAGTTGGCTATGACTTATTTGGATAGCATTAACGTCGCAAACTGTGTCGAAGTCGGCAGGTTGGACTAAATATCGAACATTTTTCCGGGATTCAGGATGTTGTGAGGATCAAGTTGTCTTTTGATTGAGCGCATGAGCCCGACAGAGCCACCGTGCTCGAGATTGAAAAGATCTTTATGGCCGAGCCCGATACCGTGTTCGCCGGAGATTGTGCCACCGATCGCTATCGTACGTTCGATAATTTGATTGCTGACATTTATCGCTCGATTCCATTCACCGTGGTCCTCCTTGTTTGCCAAAAGGAGTGCATGCAGGAGGCCGAGTCCCACATGACCGAACGTGAAGATCATGATGCCCGCATCGTCACCGAGTTTATGACAATACTCCACCATTTCAGGCAATCTGGATATTGGGAAGGCGACATCATTGCGGATGATGCTGTAGCCGGGCTTGCGGTGCTTGACGGCATCGGTGGCCCAGTGACGGATCTCCCACGGTTTCTGTCCGCTGGAGAGCGTCAACGGCTCACCGCCCAATTCAGTGCATATCGATTCAGCAGCTTCGTGTGTAGACTCAATGGCTGGTTTCGGCCCGTGAAACTCGAGGAATAGGCAGGGGACTTCCTCAAGGCCGTACTGCTTGAGCTGGTTTAGCGCTTCGATGAGCTGTCGGTCGAGAAATTCAATGGCAGCGATGTCGAGACCGTAGCGCCGCATCTCTGATACGGCGCGAGCGGCGTCGAGCTCGGTTTTGAACTTGAATGCCGTTTGCAGCCGGTCCTCTGGAATGCCCTGAAGTTTCAACGTGACAGCGGTGACAATCGCAAGCGTTCCCTCAGACCCAACAACCAGCTCCACAAGGTTGTAGCCGCTCGAACGTTTGATGGCACGATTGCCGAGGCGGAGGATTTCTCCGGTTCCAGTGACGATTTCCAGTGACAATATATACTCTCGAGTCCCACCATACTTGACGGAATAGATGCCGCTGGCATTGGTTGACACCATGCCGCCAATGGTGGCGACATCGCCGGAACCGCCCGGCGAAGGCGGGAAGAAGAGGCCCTCGCGTTTCAACCGGTCGTTCAAATGGTCGTAAATGATGCCGGGTTCTACTTCAACCTGGAGATCTTCGGGCCAGAGATTGATAATGCGAGTCATGCGGCTGAGGTCGACGACGATGCCATTGGGCAGGGGGATGGTGGAGCCTTCAAGGGCGCTGCCAGCGCCGCGCACGGTAATAGGTGTGCCGGTTTCAACGCAGAGCTTCACCGTGTGCGCCACTTCCTGCGCCGTAAGCGGCCACACCACAGCAAGTGGTGTGACCGGCGGGAGAGAGGACTCGTCGTGCGAGGCAACCGCAAGAAGATCGGCCTGAGTCGAGAAGCGATCAGGCGGGAAAAGGGCGGCGAGGCGTTCGACAACGGTCATCATGTTCACCCGACTATCGTGATCGTCGACTAGCGCAAGGCGCTATAGAACGGATCCCAGATCGGTAACTGGACCGGTTTTTGTTCAAGCTTGCGGGCGTCATCGGCCGAGAGATATTTCTTATCGATTATGACGAAATAGGCGTACTGCTCGAACCAGTTGTCATACATGTACCAGTATCCCTTGTCGCCACGAGTGGCGCCCCAGCTGTTTTCGACCAGCCACTTGAGCGGTTTGCCATCGGCAGTTGTATCGACGCCCAACAACACCATAGCGTGATTGGGAGTACTCTCGCGATAGGCAATCAAGTCGGCCTTGGAGAGATTGAAGTCAATCCCGAACACCTTGGAGGGTTCATAGATACCAGCTTCGAGAATGGCCGAGTCCCGGAGGTGCTCCATACCGACGTCGCACGCGAACCAGACCGGCTGGCTGTCGATGAGCATTTTCATGCAATACTGCTTCAGGGAATTCATGGGGAGATTCAGCAGAATCGCCGGCTGTTTGTCGGCCATATTGCGGCTCTCATCGATCTGGTAGGTCTTGTCGTAATCCTTGCTCGGGTTGTTCATGAGCGTAACATAGGTCGGCAGCTTGTCGGTCACAAACTCATGGTAAAACGACATGGGGGTGTAGGTTTTGGGAGGGACGACAGTTGAATCCTTGGCTTCGTACCTGAAAGTGAATTCTTTCGGCGGCTTGCCGTAAGCGAAGACGAGCAGCTTGTAGATATCGGACAGCATATCCACCTTGCGCTGACGCAACTGATCGACTGATTTGCCGGATTTGGCCATCGAGCGGAGCTCGGAGGCGTCGGCCTTCAATCGGACATCAGCCAGATAATTGATCGTACCCGTATTGATGGACTGTTTAGTTTCCGGCATGGCCGACAGCGGCACGACGCCGTATTTGTCCATCAGGTCGGTAACATAGCGGAACCAGCCGCCATCGCCGAACGGCGAGTTCAGAATCTGGACGAGCTTGCGATCATCGATTGGTGCGTTGCGCAGGTCAATAATCTGTTCGAGGAACAGATTGGCTTTTTCCATTTTGTCCCAGAAGGTCAGGTAGGGCTGGGAGAACTCGAATTCGCTCAATTTCAGTTTGGCCATAACGCCGGGAGAAAGTGTGTTCAGCCCGGCGAACAGCCAGCACCGACCGGAGCCCTGCTGATTAGTGATTCCGGCGGCTTTAAGCTTGACGCTGAACAGCTTGGAATGAGCGATCAATTCGTCGCGATTGAGCGACAAGCTGTTGATGTCGTTGTTAGTCACCGCGTTGATGGCAGCGGTCTGGTCACCGAGCGCATCGAATTTGGCCTGGATTTGGCCAATCATCTTGGCATCCAGTTGTCCTGCCGTCTGCGCAAATGCTCCTGCAACCAAGGTCAGGAGAAGGGTCGTTGCCAAAACTGTTGTCTTCATAGAATAGTTTCCTTCGCCCATGCCGGGCCTCTAAACCCACTGATATTCCGAACACTGTAACCGGTAATGTACGAAAATGCCGCCTTTCGTGAAACCAAAATCAGCGTTTGGAGTAGGATGCGGGGGATGTAACGGGCTGCTTGACAAGGTCGCAGGCGGCCGGTTTATTCGGGCGGCTGAGGCAAACCCTCGGCTTTAATTGGCAAAAAATCAAAAAGTAAGATATAGCAGAGGACAGAATGGCTGTAAAACAGAAGGTCACAGAACGGGAGGCGGGTCACCCGCATTTATCGGAACATCAATCGGCATTCGACAATGCGCTCAAGCAGTTCGATCGCGCGGCCGCAATAATCAAACTGACCTCAGATCAGGTTGCCGTCATTAAGGAGCCCCGGCGCGTGACGGAGGTCCGGTTGCCTGTGCGAATGGACGACGGCTCCATCCGAGTTTTTACCGGCTACCGGGTTCAGCATAATATCGCCCGAGGACCGGCCAAAGGCGGGGTGCGGTTCCACCCAGACGTCAATCTCGACGAAGTCAAAGCGCTGGCGTTCTGGATGACGTTCAAGTGCGCCACGATTGGGATCCCCATGGGTGGCGGCAAGGGTGGCGTGATTGTCGATCCGCGCAAATTGAGCTTGGGAGAACTGGAACGGCTGTCGCGTCGGTATTTTGCCGACATGATCGATCTGTTCGGCCCGGACCGGGATGTGCCGGCGCCGGATGTCAATA
>DATKJY010000024.1:0-5722 GCA_035543175.1 Candidatus Acidiferrum sp. | reverse complement strand
AAATACTGGGCGGTATCGACAATAGATTTGCCGGGGAAGTTGTAAATGATCGCCTGACACGACTCGACAGCCGAAGTGTACTTCTTGTGATCGAATTGCTCCTTCCCCCGCTTGAATAATTCGTCGGCCGGAAGGGTTGTCAGGGTTTTGGGCGATGAGCACCCAATCGCAGCCACCAGCCCGGCGGCGGCGAGAATGCAGGTAAATCTTCTGGTGATTGGGCTCACGCGCTGTAGAACTCCTTCAATTTCTTGTATGTCTCCATGACTTTCCCAACATACTGCTTGGGAAGAGGCCGCTTTTCCTTTTCATATCCACGAAGCTTGGAATCGCCGACATTGTAGGCGACCAGAGCTTTCTTCACGTCCCGATATTTCAAAATCTGTGTGAACAGCAGACAAGCCCCAAGTTTGATGTTCGCTTCAGGCTGCTGAAGTGTCGGCGGCCCGCTCCATTGTACGCCTGCCTTAGGAGCGACATCGGCCCCGGTGTTCGGCTCCAATTGCATAAGGCCGGCGGCCCCGGTCGGCGATACCTGGTGGTTCTTGAACGAAGACTCCGTAAGAATAACCGCCACTAAGAAGAGCGGATCGTAGTGATATCGTTTGCTCTCAGAATAGATGACGTTTGTCAGCTGCCCCTTTTCATCATCGGTGAAGCCTATCTGAAAATCTTCGATAACCTTGTAAAGCTGAAGTTTCTCCTCTAATTCAGCGATGCGCTTCTGCTGAAACGACACCTGTTTCTCCAGATCGAACTTATCCGATAACAGGTAGACCGCCAGCGCCGTCTGCACCAGGTAGATCAGCACCAGCAGAAATGCGATCGGCTTGGACAGGTAGATTCCCAGTTTCTCAAAGTGTATCATGGTTTATCCCCTTATCAATGTGCCCACCAGATCATACGGCTCAGCATCCGTTACCTTCACCCTTACGATCTGGCCGACGGACAGTCCGTCTCCTTGCACCTCAATTTCCTGATCGATTTCGGGACAATCGGCTGCGGTGCGGCCAACCGCCACGCCAGTCGTGTCCACCGAATCGATCATCACGTCAACTGTTGTGCCGACTAAATTCCGGTTATTCCGCAGCGCTATCTCCTGTTGCACGGCCATCAATTCATCGAGTCGCTCTTGTTTGACTCGCTGTGGAACTTGGCGAACTAATCCGGCAGCCCCGGTTCCTTCTTCCTTAGAATAACTGAAAACTCCCAGCCGGTCAAACTCGTAATCAGCGACAAATGTCTTCAATTCCTCGAACTGCCGCTTCGTTTCCCCCGGAAATCCCACAATAAACGTCGTACGTACGGTTACAGCCCGCCCCCTGTTGCGCATTCTTGCCAGAAGTTGCTCGATTCGCTTCCGGTCGACTCCGCGGCGCATCGTTCGTAGTACCTCGGTATTGATATGCTGCAACGGCAAGTCGAAATATGCCAGGGTCTTCTTACCGGTCAGCATGTACTCGATCACCTCGTCGTTCAATCCCAGCGGGTGGAGATACATGAGACGAATCCATCGCAGCCCCGCCACCTTGTCAAGCGCTTCCAGAAGATCGACAATTGAGGGTTTACCCGGAATATCCCGGCCCCACATCGTAGACTCCTGGGAAACAAGAATGACTTCGCGTTTGCCGTGCTCTGCTAAAACGGTGGCTTCGCGGATTATGTCCCCAAGCGGGCGACTTCGGTATTTCCCGCGAATCGCTGGGATCGCGCAGTAGGAGCAATTCCGGGCGCACCCATCGGAAATCTTGAGATAGGCATACGGGTAGACATCCGTTATGAGTCGTTCTTTGTAGGCAAGGTAAGACAGCTTTCGAGATTCGATTTTCGTGGCGGTGCGCTCCGAATTCCCGTTACTCATAGCTGCCGCCAACGCGTCCAACTGACCAAGGCCGAAGGCGCCATCGAGCTCGCCCATGCCCTTCAGCAAGTCCTCGCCGTAGCGCTGCGCCAGGCAACCGGATGCATACAGCCGCTTGGCCTTCCCATCTCTCTTTAACTGCCCCAGCCGAAGCAATTCATTGATCGATTCCTCTTTGGCCGGCAAAATAAAACCGCAGGTATTAACGATGATTGAATCAGCCTCTTCGGGCGTGGCGACCGGCTCGTGCCCTTCCGCGACCAATCGGGCCGCCATGTAATCGGCATCGACGTCATTTTTCGGACAGCCGAGTTTGTGAATATAGACTTTCATAGGAAATTACAGTTTGACGCGCTCGACGGAATCGGGGAAATTCGGCTCGAACTTGCGTTCATCGCATTTGTCGCTCGACGTTAAACGCAAAAACTCTATTCGAGTAGGCTCATCGTTAATGTCGTTATACGAGAGGCTGACCAATCGAAGTTTTTCCTTATCGATTATGACGACGATCGTGTCCGGAAGATTCGGCATCCGTGGAGAGCGCTTGATTAGTTGATATTCCAGATCCGGTTTCACGATCCTAGTGGTAAAAAGATCATCCATATGCATCAAGTATGACACTTCTTTTCCGAACGTCGCGCTCGAATCCACTCCCTCTATAACTACCTGATTGTTTTCCCGAGAATATGTGTAGAGGTTGGTTCGATCGCACAAGTACTGGTCAGTTCCTACAGTCACAACATACTTGCCGTCTCTGGCCAGATCGGCAGTACCATTACTCGTGTCGACCTCTTTGAAGATCTTAGATTCGAGAATGCTCAGGAACTCGACACGAACACAGGCAGCCTCCGAAAGGGTGCTCTTGATCTTATCAAAAGCATCGGCATGCGCCAGGGACGGCCCAACAGCCAGGCACAATACCAGAATCCTGTAATATGTAGATTTCATCATTTGTTATACGGATACCAAGGCGCTCAGTTCGGTTCGGCGTCGGACTTCACCGACCCGGAGGAATTGGCAAACAGGATATCAAGGTAGCTCTTGTCGACAATCACTTCCCTTGCCTTGGAGCCGTCGAACGGCGACACTACGCCCGCTTCCTCCAGTTTGTCGATTAAGCGCGCGGCTCTTTGGTACCCGATCCCAAGGCGACGCTGCAAGAGAGAGACCGAACCCTGCTTGTGCCTGATGACGACTTCGCACGCTTCTCTGAACAACGGATCGCCAATATCGACTTCGGCCTCACTGGCCTCACCCGTCGATTGTGAGATGTTCTCCAGCGCCAGCATGCCGAGCCCCTGATCGCGAATGAACTTCACCATACGGTCTGTCTCTTCGCTTGATATATATGCGCCATGAACGCGAACAGGCTCCGGTTGCCCGGTGCTCAGGAAGAGCATGTCCCCCGCTCCAAGCAGTTTCTCCGCCCCGTTGGCATCGATAATCGTGCGTGAATCCACTTTCGATGACACCTGAAACGCAATCCGCGCCGGGAAATTGGCTTTAATTAACCCCGTAATGACATCAACCGAAGGACGTTGCGTCGCCAATACCAGATGGATACCTACCGCCCGCGCCATTTGCGCCAGACGTGTAATCAAGAGCTCCGTTTTCGAGGACGTCGCCGACATCATCAAGTCGGCCAACTCATCTACAAAAAGAATGATGTACGGAAGCTTATCCTCTTCCTTCGCCTGCTTCCGATTGTAGTCCTCGATATTACGCACGGAAGCCGCGGCCAGCCGACGGTATCTGTTCTCCATCTCGATCACCGCGTCGGAAAATACTTTCTCGGCTTGACGTGGCGTTGTCACCACTGGTCGGCCGAGATGAGGGATACCGGAATACACGGACAGCTCGAGCATCTTGGGGTCGACGAAAATAAACCGCACCTGAAGCGGGTGCATGCGGTAAATCAGCGATGTAATAAGTACGTTCATGCAGACCGATTTGCCCGAGCCGGTCGCGCCGGCAATCAGCAAGTGCGGCATGCGCGAAAGATCGGCTACAAACGGCTTCCCCGCAGTTGTCTTCCCGAAAGCAAGCGGCAATCGCATATTGGAATCCGTGAACTCAGTCGAAGACAAAATGTCCCGCAAATACACCTTCTGAGGACTCCTGTTTGGAATCTCCACCCCGACCGCCGCCTTCCCCGGGATCGGGGCAATAATCCGAATCCGCTTGGCCTTGAGCGCCAACGCCAGATCATCTGCCAGATTCACAATCTGATTGACCTTGATCCCGGTGCCCGGCTTGAATTCATAGCGAGTAATTACGGGTCCCGGATAGCGATCGATATTGCCCTCAATGCTCACTCCAAACGTCTCAAGCGTCTCTTTAAGCATCTTGGCGGTGGCCGTTAGCTCATCATTACTTACGGTAGGACTATCTGAAGGATTCGCGTCGAGTACGTCAAGTCCCGGATAGGCATAATTGAAGGATCTTATTTGTACCGGCTCCGCTGCTTTCTTGAGGACCGCGGAGCGCTTCGGGCTCTTCTTGGGCTCTGAAACTTCAGCCTGGTCTTCCGCCCCTTCCTCCGCCGCTTCAGAGTGGTCGGCCACTTCAGCGGTGTTCATCTCGTCCTTCAAAATCGTATCAAACGCCGGAGTTGCTTCTGGCTTCGGTTCAATTGTTGGTGTCCTTGACGAACTGACTAACCACTTGAAGCTGAAAAACCACTTGGCCCCCGACGCTAGCGCGACGAATGCCCTTTTCATCGTCGGCGCACCCGACTTGCGAAGATGGCCCAACAGAAACGGCGTGAAATATGTGTACAGCAGAAGAAGAATGACAATCATGCCTCCCAGAATCAGATAGGTGCCGGTTTCTCCGATCAGGCGTGTCACAATTCTGGTCAAAAGCTCAGCCGCATACCCGCCTATGGCGTCGCTGGCTGAGTCGATATTGGCGCCCAAAACTGAGTGGACATTGTAAATCATGGTGCCGAGCACGGCTACCACGAACAGAAGAGAGATGCGTGGCTGGACCTTCTCAGCCAGATCCTCAGAAAAGAGCCGGACCGACAATGAAAGCATTCCCAACGGCAGAAAGCACGCCAGCCAGCCAAAAAGAAACAATAGGAGGAATGACAGGTATGCCCCAACCATCCCCGCCTGGTTGCCGAAGCTGGCGCTGAACGGGTTCAACTGGCCGTCGACCTCCCCCCTGATTCTGGCATCGTCCAAGGTGCGGTGAGTAAAGAGGGATACCAACAGAAAGAGAGCCAGCAGCACCAGAATTGCGCCCAGTGTCTTCTTGCCCTTATGTCCTTTTTTGCGTGCCATTCTTGCGGTCAATAGTCGGTAAGAACACCACATTATGCAATCATAAAACGGGAAAAAAAAGGCAGGGTATCGTCACCCTGCCTGAATCGATAATTCCCAGAAATCATTTACGAATAGCGTCTTTGAGGCGGGAGCCGGCCCGGAACACCGGTACTTTGGTCGCCGGAATTGTGATCGCCATGCCCGTACGCGGGTTACGGCCGGTCCTGGCCTTGCGCTTGGAGATGGTAAACGTCCCGAACCCGGAGAAGCTCACTTTCCTGCCCGCCTTCAGCTGCCTCGTGATTCCGTTCATGAATGCTTCCAGTGCTTTGGTGGCCTGCTTCTTCGAAATCCCCGAATCGGCCGCCATCTGGGCAATCATCTCGTCCTTGGTCATACGATTCCCTTCGATCAGGCGTTTAGATTTGCACGTGCCTGTGCCTTGCTTTGCTCTTCAAGGAGCCGCGAGTCCCCCCTCGTGTCAACCAAAAACATTATTGGTGGTCGCTGCGATCGGGTGAGGGTTGGACCTGGACTCCAGAACTTCAGCGGCTGAAGCTCTGCAGGTATTCGGAGCTTAAGCTGCTCTGCG
>DATKJY010000023.1:0-4754 GCA_035543175.1 Candidatus Acidiferrum sp. | reverse complement strand
TAGGGTAGCGCGAGAGGCTCAGATCATTCGATTTGACTGCAATGGTGCGATGCAGCGCGATCGTACGCCTTCCGCTGGCATGCTCGATAAAGCCGACCGCGAGCGCCGAGGGCTCTTGCTTTACAATCATGAAGCGCGTGTCTACGCCCTCGAATTTCAACTCGTCGATTATCATCCTGCCGATAACATCGTCCCCAACCGCGGCGATGAAGGAAGTGCTCGCCCCCAGCCGATTCAGACCGACAAACGCATTCGGCACCGGTCCACCGCCTTGAATAGTGAGATCGGTGGCGTTGATCTTGTGACCGGCCTTGGGGTAATTCGGAACCGTCAACAGAATATCCAGCGGAATAATTCCTAGTCCGAGGCAGTCGACCATCTCAGGCGTCTTCAGGCTCACAAATCCCCTTTCCGCCGGTAAGCTCGACAAACGCTTGCCTGAGTTCCTCGGCCCGGCTGAGCCGCACCTCGACAGTGCTCGCCACGATGTCAGTGAAACTCGATTCAATCTCGCGAGCAGCCAGCCGGTGAAGTTGCGTGCGCCAGCGGTCGTACAACGGAAAGTCCAGTTGAAATCTGAACCGCTGCCAGATGAAATTTTCTTTGACGCCTGATTTCTCAAGCACTAATCGAGCCGCATCGCCGTACGCATGCGCCAGTCCGCCCGTGCCGAGCTTGGTGCCCCCGAAATACCGCGTGACTATGAGAATTATCTGAGTAAGCTTCTGTCCCTCGATGATATCATAGATCGGCTTGCCTGCAGTCCCACTCGGCTCGCCGCCATCGGAGTACTTGAATGCGAATTGCTCTCCCAGACCTACGCGATAGGCGAAGCAGTGATGAGTAGCGGCGTGTTCTCGCTTTCGGATTGCCGTAAGCCGCGCCAGCGCCTCGTCGACCGACTCCACCAGGCAGGTCTCGCCGATAAATCGCGATGCCTTGACCTTGATTTCTGTCGTGGCCTCCCGCGCGATGGTCAAGTACCGGTCGTCCATACCGGACACTACACTAACGAAATTACAATATCGTTGACGTGCCCGACCCCATCAAGCGGAATCGCTCCGGTCGCCAAGGCTCTCTGATACGCCTTCACATCGGATTCGACACCATGGGCAATATCGGTGACCACAAATGCCAGTTTTCCCATCATGTTGCAGAAATCGAGCAGGTCGAGCGCGCGTTTGGAATCATCAAAAAGCTGCGTCACCACGACTGCCTGAGACAGGCCCGCGAGCAGCCGGTTCGACTCCTGAAGAGAATCAGGCGTGACGGGTAGCTCGGGGCTGTACTCGCTGATGACGCCGCCTGCCTGAGCAACATCCAACGCCAGGCGGAACCCGTCGCTTTTGTCCAGCAGATCGAAGCCATGATCGAGGACCGCATACGAGGTCCCGCTGGCCGTCCGACACGCCAGATGAGCCGCTGAATCTGCTCCCAGGGAAAGGGAAGAGATCACCTGCACATGTGCGTTCGCGAAGGCCTTGGCGAGCGCCGAAGTCAACTGAAGTCCCTCAACGGTCGCAATCTCAGCTCCAACCAGAGTGACGGTCTTGCGGTTGAGCTCTGGCATCCGGCCGCGAACGTATAACAGTGTCGGCGGATCATTTAACTCAAATAGCAAAGGATCGTATGTGGCGTCGAATCGCGTGCAGATGCCGATTTCACGGTCCTTCAGCGAGAGTTCATAGCTCTCAGCCTCCGCCAGATGACTCACCGCTTTGCTTATCCTGCCGGCTTCGGCAGAGCTCATGCCCTCGATCATCATCAGCCCGGAACGGTTGGCGTCGAGGATACCCTTCAGGCTGCCAAAGCGAGCGAACAGGGCGTCGAATAGTCGCGGTCCGACGCCGCAAAACTTGCAGAGCGCCAGCATTTGCGTTGTTTCTGAGTAGATGTGAGGAGTTGTCATACCGCAATGTAACAATCACACGGCTGGTGTCAATTGCGTGCTGTCGGGACTCGCCCCAGCAAATATCTGCCGCCCTCTGGAATGAGAAGCAGTTGCTGGTAATGTCGGAAAGCCGCCTTCATATCCACCGCGCCCATCCCCATCTCTGCCAGAAGGTCATCGCTCAGGATCAGGTAATCGATGTTGCGGCTGTAGGCGTAGTTATCGGCCTGGTCAGCCACAAGGCGACCGCCGCATGCCCGACGGCACCCAAACCAGGACTGAACGGTGAACTTCCTGGCGCCCGGATAGACAAAATCGTAAGGCGCCATCGCGACCGTGCCCGAATTCATCCTTGCCGCTAATTCAGCGTTTGTCCTCACCTGATGATCCCGGTCGTTGAGCGCTGTCACGCCCAACGCAGCAATACCATAAACGAAAAACACCACCAGCCACAGCCCAAAGGCAGCCGAGATGGCTTTCCGATATCCAGAGCCTCTAAGACTGAGCATCTCCCACTGCTCGGCCGAGGCCAGAGCAAAAAACGGTGTGAGCGGGATGACATAGCGGCTCATTTTCGGTAGCGGTGCCACAGCCGTCAGCGAAAACAGGACCGCCAGGTAGGTCCAGAAAAACCGACGATTTCGCCACTGCTGCCGAGTGGTGAGTAACAGCGACAGTACGAACAAAACGGAAATTCCAATTACCGCCGGCGTCCGGAAAATGCGCTTGTGATCCTCGATGAAATTCGCAAGCGGTTGCCACCAGTGAAACGACAGACTAGTAGCCATCGTCTCATTGTGAAAAAGCTGCTTCCAAAACAGATTCGGGTCCTGGAACGCACCTGAAAAGAAAGGGCTGAACGCCAGCGCGGCGCCCACGGCGAAAAGCCACATCTTTCGCCAGTCTCGCTCCACCCCCAACGCCACCACCCCGGCCGCGGCAAAAATCAATCCCACCGCGTGCGTCAGGCCCGCCAACCCGGCACACACCCCTGCTACAAGGGCCCACAGTACACGTCGCTCACCCAATTGCCTCAGGACCACGTAGCTCACCACCCCCCACATCACCATCATCGATTCCGGGCGAAACATCATCATCTGCTGCCAGAACAGCGGCGTGAATAACAAAAGCAGCACCGCGTACCTTCGCGCCCGCCGCGATACATCAGGCAGCCAGAACAGTAAAATTGCCAGTGTCACAAGTCCGGCCACGACCGATATGCAACGCAACTCGTATATCCCCCAGCCTGCTATTTGAGAAATTCCCGCCCCAGCCCATACCAGAAGCTTGTGATAGACCAGAATCTGACCATCTAACGGCGGCACATCACGAAACAGATCCGAATAGATAACCCCTCGTGACAGCAGCGAATGAACCTGCTGTCCTATCCAGGCCTCATCGGTCCATATCCCTCCTTGAATCAACGCGATAGGGAAGAGCACGGCAAAGAGTATTGGAACAATCCAGAGAAGGCAGGTGAGTGCCCTTCTTATTACATCCGGCTTTGCGCCGGGCTCTTTGCCGGGGAGAGTCCCAATTCCTTGCACTGTCTGCTACCTGGATTTGCCGGTGTTTGGTCGTCCGAAGATACGTCGTACCGATTCAAAGGCAAGCCTTAACGATTTTCCATCTCGACAGCCGCACGACGGAATCCCTTGAATTCGAGCGACTTATTTGGTATACTTCCGCCCGCTATGACGAAACAGACATATACGCAGCTTCTTTTGCTATTGCCCCTGCTACTCATCCTCTCCTGCTCCCGAGGCTCTCAGTCGTTTGACAAACTCAAAGCCCAGGGCCAGAAAGCATTTGTCGCTTCTGATTATAAGGAAGCGCGTGAGTATTTCATCAAGGCGCTTGCTATCAAGCCTTCCGACCGCGACGTGCTGTATCTCACCGGTCTATGCTACAAGAGGGATTACGTTTATGACTCCGCCCTGTCCTACCTGCGAAGGGCCGACCTTTTGTACCCCGGTGACAAAGAAATCAACATGGAGATTTACGAGGCGGCTGTTGCGACCAAAAGCTGGGAATTTGCCGCCCGGGCGGTCAATTCTCTGATTGCTGCCGGAGAACCGTTGGATAAGTATCTCGATGTTCTCGTGCGGATAAATCTCGAGATGGATGAGCCGCTGCAGGTGGCCTACTACCTTCGAAAAGGCGTGGCCCTCAAGCCCGATGATCCCACCTATTATCTCCAGTTGACAAATGCCCTGGTAACCTGTGAGTCGCTCAGCGCTGCTGTTGAGGTCGCCGATGAAGCCATCAAGAGGTTCGGTCCGAAAAATGAGTTTATCGCCAATCGCGCCAATCTGAGCGCCTATCAGGGGGATTATGCCACGGCCGAAAAGCAGTTTCGTTCCTTGATAGTATCCGATACTTCGCGCGCCACAGATTATAAGCTGAACCTCGCGAACGTCCTTTCCATGCAAAGCAAGGACAAAGCAAAAATCCGGGAAGCCCTCGATCTCTACCGCGAAATCCGCCCCAAAGTTGATTCCCGTTACAAAGTCGATTCGCTCATTGGTGTTCTCGAGGAGCAACTGAAAAAGTAGCGGTTGAAATAAGGACCAAATAAAAACGCCGGACTCCTTACGGAGTTGCCGGCGTTTCGTTTGTCCGATTCGGGTCGCGGACCAAACCGGACTTCCTTAGTTACGCCTATGGAGGAAAAACTTAGTTACCGCCACCATGTCCGCCACGGTGAAAGTTCTCAAAATCTTGAGTTCGGTTGACAAACCGGCCTTCCGGTCCCTGACCGATGCAGTCGTCACCGTTGAACGACACGTCGATCAGATCATTCGGGCAGATCAGCTTCCAGCGAGCCTCAAAGAATCCTGGATGCAGGCTGTCGGCGCTCTTA
>DATKJY010000022.1:0-2642 GCA_035543175.1 Candidatus Acidiferrum sp. | reverse complement strand
CGTTTTACCCGGGTCCGGGACTCGGCGGGCATTGCATCCCGATCGACCCGCATTATCTGTCATGGAAACTGAAATCGCTCAATTACTACGCCCGCTTTATCGAACTGGCCGGCGACATCAACAGCCACATGCCGGAGTACGTGGTCGAGCGGATCATGGGGTATCTCAACCGCAAATTCGGTCTGGCAATCAGCAAGTCGAACATTCTCGTCCTCGGTCTGGCGTACAAGCGGGACATAAAAGACATTCGCGAATCACCGGCGCTCGATGTCATCAAACTGCTCAAAGACAAAGGAGCGAAAGTTCTCTACAACGATCCCTATTGCCCGCAGTTCAAATGGGAAGATTCGATAGTCAAGTCAACCAAGGTGACTGAAGCGCTGCTCAAGCAGATGGATTTGGTAGTCGTCGTAACCGATCATACCGATTACGATTACCAGTGGATTGTCGACCACACCAAGGCAGTGTTCGACACCCGCAACGCCACGCGGAAGGTCACCAAACACCGCGATAAGATCGAACTTCTGTAAGTAGCGAAATCACTGGGATTTCCTTTCTGGCCGGTCCCTCCTGGGGACCGGCTATTTTTTTGCCGTTCAAACACTTAAGCAGAATTCACAAGGTGCCGATGATAATAACGATACGTGGGTAAATTGCCATGGCTGACAAAATACTGAACCGTGAACGCCGCCTCAAAGATATCGGGCTGATCATCCGGGACCTGCTCAAGGTCATCAAGGTGGTCTCGATGTATCCCGAAGGGAACCCGCTGCCGCAGTCGCTCCGACGCTCGTTCGCCGAGCGGCTCGCGTCGCTTGTCGAAGACTATGGTGACCTCAAGTTCATCGTCAATCGCAATGATCTCGCGTACGACGGCGAAGTCGTCTTTTCAGACAGCGGAAAAGAAGAGGGGCTGGCGTCGCTATTTTTCGAAGTCGGCATTACCAGCTTCACGTTCAAGGACGGTATCGACGTCCCCGAAATCTACAAGCTTCTCGATGTCATCAAAGATTATCAGAATGCGCACGATCGCACGCAGGATCTCGCCAATAAGTTCTGGGAAGCCAACCTGGGTCGGTTCAGCTTTACGACTCTCGAAGATATCGCTCTGGCCGAGTACACCGGCGAATTTATCGTCCAGGAAATCATGGCCGGGTCCGGCCAGGGATCCGGTGTCGGTCGTGGACAGATCGGTACTGATACGGTCGAAAACTACAACGCCATCTTTAACCCGGGCGACTCCGGTCGGATGCAAACGGATTCCGAAGGGGTTCGGGTTGGCCGCTTTGGTCCACGCCCCGGTTCGACTCAGGCAGCCTCTTTGTATCAGGTGGAGGGGAGCGAGTCGATAGCGTCGTCACTCTTCGCCGACACCGGTATTGATGAGAGCATGTTCAAGGTCGGCGAGGCTGCGGCAGCCATGGGGTTCGGCGAGGCGCCCGAAGGAGCCCCCCGTGCACCTGTCCCCAACACGGCGCTCATCCTCAATGATGAATTCAAGTTGTCGGGCGAGCAGGAAGAAGCAGTTACCAGACTGCTGTCGGAAGATGCTCAGTTCGATATGTACGAGTCGACCATTGAGCTTCTCAAGGAGCTGCTCCTGCAGGAATCCGAGCTGGATGATTTTTTCGAGACCGTTACTCTGTGCGAGAAAATCCTTCACGAATTTGTGCACGGCGGTCTTCTGAACGAAGCGGGTCAGATATTGCTGCACCTTAAATCTCTTGAAGATTCACTACATAAAGAAAAGCCTCTCTGGGCGGAGCGAATCAAGGACGCTCGGATCACCGCCGGAAGTCGTGACCGGCTGAAACACCTTGTTGATGCTCTTAACCAGAATTCCGAGCTCGGCGCCTGGGATATGCGACGGTATCTGGACCATTTCGGCTGGGAATCGCTCGGCGCCGTGACCGACATACTCGGGGATTTGCAGCACCAGACGCACCGCGAGGCGCTCTGCGATTATCTGGCCGCCAAAGGCAAAGAGAATTTGGCGACAGTGGCCAAAGGGATGTACGATAAACGATGGTTTGTGGTTCGCAATTCCATCACGATACTTGCCCGGGTGGGAGATGCACGAGCTATCGGGTATCTGAAGAAGGCCGTCGAGAATCCCGACAAACGCGTTCGCCTCGAACTTATTTCAGCGCTTAAAGACGCTGCCGGCGACGAGGCCCTCGAGTTGCTCAAGCTCTGCAGCCGGGACAGCGATGCTGAGGTCCGGCGTAATGCCGTGGCGGTCCTGGTTGAGAAACATGGCCAGCCGGCGTTTGCCGCCATCACGGAAATAATCAACGACGATCAATTTTTGGCGATGGAAAAACCCGAGCAGCAATCGCTTCTGATCGCTTTCTCCCGTTTGGGTGGAGAGCACGCGGTCGAATTCCTGAATCGTCTCATTTCCAAGGTCGATCTGTTTCACGATCCGATCCTGGCCTTCTTTCGCAAAGCAGCATTTGAAGCGCTCACTGTCAACCGAAGCGAAAAAGGGGAGCGCCTGCTGGTCAAGCTCAGCGGCAATATTCGCCCGGATATTCGTCAGCAGGCAGCAGCGGCCCTGAAACGTCGACGCGAGATTCTGTATGGAGGTAGCGATGAGCCCGCTAACCGGTGAACAGGCCCCGCGAGAACTGGCCGGGAAA
>DATKJY010000021.1:0-7563 GCA_035543175.1 Candidatus Acidiferrum sp. | reverse complement strand
TTGGACAGCGAAGCCCCAAACGCCAGGGGGATAGTCAGCATGGTCGCGCCCCGCTCTATCCTCGCCCGATGGGTGAGGTAGGAGCGCATCATCGGAGCCTGTCGCTGGATTGACACATAGCGGACCTGGCTCTCCGCCAGCCCAAAAATCTCCACCGCGCTATTCGTGTGGCTTATTCCCTCGGCTTCCGATGTCGAACCGCCGCCATATTCATCGATCAACGTCAGCTCTGCCCGTTCCCCCACTATTGCAAGTAGCCGAGGAAACTGCACGGAGCCGCCAAGTGAAGATTCACGAAGCAGATGAATCGGTTTGTCTACTATCATCCCGTCAGGAACGTAGATGAAAATCCCATCGCTCCACAGCGCCCCGTTCATGGCCTCAAATTTCCCCATGGAGCCGTTGATAAGCTGGTAAAAGTACTTTTCCACCAAATCCCGCTTGCTCTCAACCGCTTCCGCCAGCGGCATCACGATAACACCCTTGCGCGTCAGTGCGTCTAAGCCATACGTGGTAATCGTGCGCCCGCCGAGATCGGTCACCAGTCCCGCCAGCTTGCCTCTCGCGAGATGTCCCTGTTCGATCTTCTCGACCGTTGCGTAGTTATTGCCAAAGGATGTTCCAGGCGCACCGATCTGCTCGAACAAAAACCGCGAGGGATCCGTATATCGCCAAAGATGCAAACCACGAGGGGGAAGCGGCGTCCGATTGAACCGGTCGCTTGATTCCGCCCGCTTTTCCTTCAGCCACTTGGTTCCGCGAGCCAGTTCGGGGGTGATATCCGGAATCTTAAATGTAGTTGTTTGACCCATGCTTAACCCACCGATCCTTCCATCTCAAGCTGAATCAGACGATTAAGCTCGACTGCGTATTCCAGCGGAAGTTCCTTGGTGAACGGCTCCATGAAGCCATTTACAATCAAAAGACGCGCCTCATCCTCGGTCAGACCCCGGCTGGTGAGGTAGAAGAGCTGCTCCTCAGCGACTTTCGAGACCCGCGCCTCGTGCTCTACGCGAACCTGGTCGGCGTCGATTTCCATCGTAGGGTACGTATCGCTTCGTGCGTTCTTCCCGATCAACAATGCGTCGCACTCGACCGAAATTCGGGAGTTGACCGCATTTTTGTATATCTTCGCCAAACCACGGTACGAAGCCCGTCCGTTATCCTTCGAGATCGATTTCGAGGTTATCCGCGATGACGTATTGGGAGCTGCATGAATCACTTTCGCCCCGGCATCTTGGTGCTGGTCGACCCCGGCAAATGCCACCGAGAGGATCTCTCCGCGCGCCCCTTCGCCAACTAACTGCACACACGGATATTTCATCGTAAGTCGAGAGCCGAGGTTGCCGTCAACCCACTCTACCGTCGCATTCTTGTGCGCGACCGCCCGTTTGGTCACCAGGTTGTAGATATTCCGCGCCCAGTTCTGTATCGTCGTATAGCGAATGGTGGCGCCCTCCATGGCGATCAATTCCACCACCGCTGAATGCAGCGAATCGGTAGAATAAATCGGAGCCGTGCAACCTTCGATATAATGCACGCGCGAACCCTTGTCGGCGATAATCAGCGTGCGCTCGAACTGCCCCATATTCTCGGCATTGATGCGGAAATATGCCTGCAGCGGCACCTTGACGTCGATACCCGGCGGTACGTAGATGAACGATCCGCCAGACCACACCGACGTGTTCAGCGCCGCGAACTTGTTGTCCATTGACGGAATCACCGTGCCGAAATACTTCTCCACTATTTCCGGATGCTCCCGAAGGCCGGAATCCATATCCGTGAACAGAACACCCAGCTTTTTGAGGTCTTCCCTCATGGAGTGATAGACTACCTCCGACTCATACTGAGCCGTCACGCCGCCGAGGAACGTGCGCTCTGCTTCCGGAATCCCCAATCGATCGAACGTCTTCTTGATATATTCCGGAACATCATCCCAGCTTTGCTTCTGCTCCTCGATCGGTTTCATGTAGTAATAGATGTTGGCAAAATCGATCTCTTCGAGAAGTTTCGTATTTCCCCACTGGGGCATAGGCTTCGAATAAAAAATATCCAACGCCTCATGCCGGCGGTCCCGCATCCACTGCGGCTCCTTTTTCATGCGGGAGATCATCTCGACCACTTCGTGGTTGATCCCCCTGGCCCCCTGGTGGAAATAATGCACCGGGTCCTTGAAGCCGTACTTCGTCGCATAATCGCTGTTAAGCGACGACAGATCCTGTTTCTGCTGTTCTATCGAGTCTGACATTCTTATGCTCCGACATTCTGCTCGGCTTCGACCCAGTCATACCCCAGGTCCTCGAGCTTCAACGCCAGGTCCGGCCCACCGGACTTCACCAGCTTGCCGGCCATCATGACATGCACGAAATCCGGCTTGACATAATTCAGGAGCCGCTGGTAATGCGTCACCAGCAGAAGTCCGTTGGCGTCGGTGTGGAATCTATTGATCCCGCTGGCGACCGTTTTCAAAGCGTCGATATCGAGCCCCGAATCGGTTTCGTCCAGAATCGCCATCTTCGGATTAAGAATAGCCATCTGGAGAATCTCAATACGCTTCTTCTCGCCACCGGAGAAACCGTCGTTGAGGTACCGTGTGGCAAATACGGGATCGATATCAAGAGCCTGCATTTCCGCTTTCAGAAGTTTTCGAAAATCGGACATGTCCGCCTCTTTGCCCCGATGCGACTGAAGCGCCGAGCGAAGGAAATTCGCTACTGAGACGCCCGGTATGGCGAGCGGATACTGAAACGCCAAAAACAACCCGGCCCGTGAGCGCTCATCAGAGCGCATCTCCAGTATGTTCTGACCGTTGATTTTCGCCTCGCCTTTGGTGATGACGTAATTCGGGTGCCCCATCAGCGCGTTTGACAGAGATGATTTCCCCGAGCCGTTCTTGCCCATGATGGCGTGAACCTCGCCGGCATTGATTGTCAGCGAAACTCCCGAGACCACCGCTTTGCCTGAGACTTCGACATGTATGTCCCTGAATTCAAACAGGGGAGTAGTATTCGACATGATGTTGAGCCCTTCTGTATGTACGACGGATGCAACTATTCGAGGCTGATCCGATTGTTAATCCTGTCCAGTTCTTCTTTCAACGCCGTCGGCGCGATTGTCACTTCGCTCTCCTGCACCTCTACGACTTTGTTCTTCTCTCCGCCGACTACATCTGCCAGGGTCGTCGACGACAGAAATTCCTGTACGTATCCGGCCAGTCCGCCCAGCACGTCATGTACAGAACAATTCTCGTGATGAACACACTGATTCAACTGCCCGGTGTGTTTCTCACAATGATTCGGGTCGATCAACGGCCCGCCCAGCGACGTCAGCACCTCGTACAAGTTGATTTCATTTGCCGGCCGCGTGATGCTGAAACCGCCCCCTCGGCCGCGTGCGGCCTGGACTAAGCCCGCCCGGCGAAGGATAGCCAGTAGTTTCGATGCGTATGGCACCGACAGGCCTTCCAACTCGGCAATTTCCGAAATTGAGAGCTGGTCCTGCGGACCTCTGCGGGCCAGTTGTAGCAAACACCTGAGCCCATATTCTTCGACTGCTGTGATTCTCATATTCCTACTTCGTTGACTTTATTGCTCCTAATTCTTCGTCTACGGCCAATTATAGCAAATCTTTACGCTTTTGTAAACTATAAACTAAACCATTTTTAGGAATTTTTGTTCCGACCGGCCCAAATTGCTTTGTGAATCTTCTTTCAAGCTTCGAGCTTGCCTTAATTCCAAAAATCGGGGTTATTTGGAGTCGAGCGTACGATTATGCTAATCAACAGGTTAAACGGGACCATACACAGATGAGTTGGCCGGACATAATTGGGCTGGCTTTTGCCTTGGCTTTTGATGCATTCGCCGTGGCCGCGGCGATTGGTATCAAGTTGGGGAAGATAGACGCCTGGACCGTTTTCCGCCTATCCTGGCATTTTGGCTTTATGCAGTTCGGGATGCCTATCGTGGGTTGGCTGGCCGGCGAAGCTGTCTTTAGGTTTGTTGGCTCGCTCGGCAACTGGGTAGCGGGTGGAGTGCTCTTGGTTATCGGCGTGCGGCTCATCTGGGAACAGTGGAGTCCGGAGAAGCGGTCTTGGAAGGGTGACCCGACCCGGGGCGCCAGCCTGTTGGTCCTGATGTTTGCCACCTCCATCGACGCCCTCGCTGCCGGTTTGTCAATCGCATTGGTAGGAGTCAACATACTCTATCCGGCGTTGGTGATTGGGGTGGTGGCGGCTGCGATGACTATCGTTGGTCTAGTGTCCGGCTTGGCCGTAGGACTGAGGTTCAGCCGCCTGGCCGGCATCATCGGTGGCTTGATCTTGATCGCTTTGGCGATCCGCGCGGTCATTTGACCCGTCCCTCATCAGGGAAATCCCGATACAACGCCGACTTGAAATCCTTCACCGCCGCATACACTGCCTTGTGCAGCGATTCAATTTCCCCGTGTCGGATCGCCACCACGCTGAACGCCTTGTCCAGGCTTTCCAGGCTCTCCGTCTCGATAACGATGTGAAATTCTCCCAGCTCTGACGGCCCAAAACCGAATTTGCGCCGGGCAATCCGGAATCCGGATAGCATGCCGCGCCCCTTCAAGTATCCCAAATAGTGGGAGACCGCCTCGCAGAATTCGAGGTCTTTGTGCGTATCGACCAGGTTGCACCAGATGTGGTAGTAGTTCATGGGTTGGCTCCTTTCGCTATCTAAAATATACGAACATGACCCGTATTAGTCCACGCCAAATCGCCTTCCGCTGTCTTGACATCCCGTACCTCTAATGACGACATTGAAGGCGGAGTTTCGCGCTCCGTTCCGAATGTTGACAGGAGGTCTAAGGAGATACACCATGAACGTTGTGAAAGTACTCGGTCTCGGATTGATTCTTATCTTTTTGTGCGGCTGTATTCCGTCGCTCTATCCTATCTACACCGATCAGAATCTGGTCGACCTCCCGCAGCTGGTCGGGACGTGGGAAGAGGACGGTGGGGAAGAGGCCAACACGTGGGAGTTTACCGCCACCGATTCCTCCAGCTATCGCCTCGTCTATACTGAAGACGGCGAGCCTGGATTCTTCATCGCACACGTTGCCAAGCTCGGTGATTATCTTTTCATTGACATCACTCCTGAGTATCCCGATTCGATCAGTCAGTCGCAGCGCGATCTGCTGGTACCTTCGCACATGTTCGGGCGCGTTCAGGTGATCGAGGACACGCTTCAAATCGGCTGGGTCGATGGCGAGTGGCTTAAGTCCGCAATTGATTCCGGCAAAGTGAATCTTCAATTCGCCGCTCTCGAATCCGGCGATATTCTGACCAACACCACCGACGAACTCCAGGCGTTTGCTGTCAAATACGCTGCAGATACCGCCGTCTTTCCGTTCTCGAACCTCTACCGTCAGGTGCCACAGGACACGATTTAGCAGCAGGTCCATTCGCGACAATCTCACGTCTGCGTGCGTGTCACTATCGCGTCGTCGAATGACCGGACCAAAATACTCCTTGCCGCTCCCTATCTCCATGTGTTACCTTCCGTTGTGAATTAATTCACACGGGAATTTCCCGATGTGTGCGTATGATTATACCTCTTTTCGATAGAGCGATTAACCTATGAAAGAACTCCTATCAGGCAACGAAGCGGTTGCGCGCGGCGCTTTCGAAGCCGGCGTGGCACTCGCTGCCTCATACCCCGGGACCCCATCGACCGAAATCCTCGAAACCCTCGCCGAACGATTCCCTTCGGTCTACTCGCAGTGGTCCCCCAATGAAAAAGTGGCCTTCGAAGTCGGCATCGGCGCTTCGATCGGCGGCAAACGTGCCCTCGTGACTATGAAACATGTCGGCCTGAACGTGGCGGCCGACCCATTTATGACGTTCGCGTATACCGGCGTCAACGGCGGGTTCGTCATCGTTTCGGCCGATGACCCCGAGATGCATTCATCGCAGAACGAACAGGACAACCGGTACTTCGCTCGTTTCGGCCAGATTCCGTTACTTGAGCCGGCCGACAGTCAGGAGTCCAAAGATATGCTCCTGACCGCCTACGAGATGTCCGAGTTGTTCGATACGCCGGTGATGGTCCGCATGACCACCCGCATCTCGCATTCGAAAGGCATTGTCGAGATCGGTCCGCAAACTGAAGGCCCCAACAAGAAATTCGTGAAAGACCCGGGCAAATATGTGATGATTCCCTCGAACGCCAAGAAGCGCCACGTGGTCGTCACCGAGCGCCTGGCGAAACTCGAACGTTTTGCCGAGGAGACCCCGCTTAATCTCATCGAAAATAACGGCTCCAAAGTCGGCATTATCTGCGGCGGCGTGTCGTATCAGTATGCCAACGAAGTCGCGCCGAATCTCGATTATCTCAAAATCGGCATGGGGTATCCGCTCCCGATGAAAAAGATCGAGCAGTTCATCAAATCTCACGATTTGGTGCTCGTGATTGAAGAACTGGAACCGTTTTACGAAGATCAGATCAAAGCCGCCGGCTTGAAAGTCGAAGGAAAGAAATACTTCGGCCGTCTGGGCGAACTCTCTCCATTCCGGGTCGCCAAAGGCCTCAAGGAAGCAGGCGTCATCAATCATGTCCCGGCGCCGACTCTCGAGGTCGGTCAGATGTTCCCCCGTCCGCCTGTTCTATGTCCCGGCTGCCCGCACCGCGGCGCTTTCATGGCTCTGAAGAAGCTTGGTGTCGCCGTCACCGGTGATATCGGTTGCTACACCCTCGGCGTGATGGAGCCGCTCAACGCGCTCGACACCTGCATCTGCATGGGCGCCTCGATTGGCAGTGCTATCGGTATGGAGCGCGTGAAGGGTTCGGACAAAGGCACGGTTGCCGTCATAGGCGATTCGACCTTCATCCACTCCGGCATTACTGG
This sequence comes from Candidatus Acidiferrum sp., assembly GCA_035543175.1. GTDB lineage: Bacteria > Zixibacteria > MSB-5A5 > GN15 > FEB-12 > DATKJY01. The sequence continues at coordinate 693 of DATKJY010000021.1, read as the reverse complement.
CCTGCTCGATGCTGTTTACAACCAGAGCAACGTAACCGTGATCATTCTCGACAACCGCGCCACGGCCATGACTGGTGGTCAGCAGCACCCCGGAACCGGCAAGACGCTCATGGAGAAGGACACCTACCAGCTCGATGTTCCGACTCTCGTGCGCGCGCTCGGCGTGAAGAACGTTCGCGAACTGGATCCTTACGATTACGATGTCACGTTGAACGCGATAAAAGAAGAGATGGCCAATCCCGGGCCATCGGTGATCATTACCCGGCGGCCCTGCGTGCTGATGCCGAAACGCATCATGGATGAACCCTACGTGGTTGACCTCGATCTCTGCACGGCCTGCGGCGCCTGCTTCCGGATCTCCTGTCCGGCCATTGCCGCGTCGACCGAGACTAACAAGCATGGCCACCCCAAAGCGGTGATCGATGAGACCCTGTGCACCGGCTGCACGCTCTGTTCGCAGGTCTGTCCGCCGGAGGCGATCATCCTCAAAAGCCAGTATGTGAAAGCGTGAGGGAGCAACCAATGTCTCAGGAATCATACAATATTCTCATAGTCGGGGTCGGCGGCCAGGGCGTGCTGCTCGCCTCCGAGATTATCTCCGAAGCCGCCATGAACGCCGGTTTCGACGTCAAAAAATCCGAAATCCACGGCATGTCGCAGCGCGGCGGCGTTGTTTCGTCGCACGTGCGCCTC
>DATKJY010000020.1:0-4118 GCA_035543175.1 Candidatus Acidiferrum sp. | reverse complement strand
GGAGACGGTCGGATTACTCTCCGGCTTGCTGTATGCGTCCTATTTTCCGTTCATTCAGACAAGCACGTTGCTGCTTCTGGAGACGCCGGTAAACCTGCTGCTATTGCTGGCTATCTACTATCTGCTCAAAGCGCATCGCGTCGGGACGCCCCGGACATTCATAATTGCCGGCATATGGGCTGCTATCGCCATGTTGACCAAACCGACCGCGACGCTACTCGCTGCACCGATGGCGGCTGCGTATTTCGTGTACTCTGGAGACAGCGAACTGAAGGTCCGGCTGCGCCGTATCTCGCTTTTCATAATTCCGGTCGTGGGCGTGTTTTTTGTGTGGCTGGGGATCGCATCGGTAAAATACGGACAATTGGCCCTGAGGGATCCGGCGTACGTGGAATCGAACCTTCGGCAATCGTCGTCCACCAAATTCGAGGGTTACGATCTGGATGCCATCAGCAACGACTTCTGGACGCGAGAGACGTACACGGGGCTGTTCACTAACCTCGGCGATTACCTCGGTCTAGCGGTTAAGAAGTTCGATCGCCTCTGGGGCGCTCCGTTTAACGACCTTCATCGCTCGTTCATCTTCTCGTCAGGTACCCATGACCGGTGGCATCAATTTCTCGTGCTAACCGGCTTGATCGGTATGATGGTGTTGGCCCTGCGTGGGGCGCCGATGGCGGGATGGCTGGTTTTCATTGCCGGCTATTATACGCTGATCCACGTTATTCTGCATTCGGTGGCTCGGTACAATTTCAACGCCATGCCGCTGGTGCTCATCGGATCTTCGTTTGCCCTGGTAGAAATAGGCCGATCCATTCTCGGTCGACGGGAACTGCTAATGAAAGTGATAATTCCTGCGGTGGCCCTTAGTTTTGTGGCTGCAGCTATAGATTACCAGTGGATAAACACGATTTTTGGCATAGCTCTCTCGCGTGCGTCGGTGGCTGGTGAGCTGGTGGTGAAATCAGTACTGATAATCGCGGCGGTGCATCTCATCGGACGGCTGTTACTGGAAGGCCAAAACACGTTGCGCTGTCTGCTTCTTCCGATTGTAGCGGGTGTGCTGATCATGAGCGTGACCTGGACTACAGCGCTCACCCGCGATAACTGGGCGGAGTGGGAGTGTCGGTTGGACGATCCTGCAAAGAAGGCTGGAACGCGATTTTATATTTCTGATACACAGGCTATCGCCGGCGAAGCGCCGCTTCTTCTGGCCATCGATATTACCGCCAGCAAAGGGCGGACCGGCACCTACACGGTGAGCGTTGGGAATCTCGCCCAGCAGTTTGTGGTGGGTTCCAAACCAGAGACGCGCGATTTCTACTTCAAACCGAGTTACAGTTACGCACCTGCGCAAGCGGGATTGGGGATGGAGCAGTTGAGGCAATACGCAATGATCAACCTGACTTCATCCATGGTTCAACCATTCCTGCAGAAAGACGGATTTGTCGATATCTCGGTGGCGGTCGATTCGCTGACCGCGCCCGGTACAGATTTTATCACGCTGTATGGGCGCTACCTGCCGGATGCATATGAAGCCTATATCCCATCGGTTCGCTATACCAGTCTCGAACGCTGGTCGGTGGAGGGAGACCCTCGTATCAGGGTGCTCACGAAATTCGCGTCGGATTCAGCAAAGTCATATTATATTGAACGGAATGCATCTCCAGAGCCCGGCGTTCAGGATTTGAGCCCGTCGCCGGGGAAGCAGACCGGAAGGTACGATATCTTCCTGGTGCAATGGAGAAACGACAGCACGGTTGCGATCTACTAAGAGAGGACGCGGTATGAATATAGGTGTTATCGGCTGCGGTTACTGGGGTCCCAATTTAGTCAGGAATTTTGCAGCGATGGACGATGTCCGGGTGGTCGGCATCAGCGACCTTCGACCGGCACGCCTCGATTTCATCCGAAGACAGTATCCGGCGGTAAAGCTTCTGACCGGTAAGGCAGAGGAGGTCATCTCGTCCCCTGAAGTCGATGCTGTCGTCATTTGCACGCCAGTTTCCACTCACTATGAATTGGGAATGGCAGCTCTTAAGGCCGGTAAGCACGTTCTCATGGAGAAGCCGTTTACCGCGACGGTCAAGGAGGCTCAGGAGCTGATCGAGCTAGCGGCCAAGAAAAACCTCCGTTTGATGGTAGATCACACCTTCATCTATACCGGAGCGGTTCAAACGATCAAGAAGTATATCGATTCGGGTGATCTCGGCGATTTGTATTATTTTGACTCGGTCCGCGTGAACCTGGGGCTCTTCCAGCATGATATCAATGTCATCTGGGACCTGGCGCCGCACGATGTTTCCATTATGGATTATCTTCTTGGCCGTCCCCCGCGCGCTGTTTCCGCCACTGGGGTAGCGCATTTTGAGAGCGGAATTGAGAATATCGCCTATGTGACGACTTTCTACGACAACAAGCTCATGGGTCATATTCACGTTAACTGGCTGGCGCCGGTGAAAGTCCGGAAGACACTTGTTTCGGGATCAAAGAAGATGATTATCTACGACGATGTAGAGCCCTCTGAAAAAGTGAAGGTCTACGATTGTGGTGTGGACTTCCTCAAGGATCGCGACCAGATCTACAATATCCTCATCCAGTATCGGACTGGTGATATGCTGGCCCCTAAAATAGACCTGACCGAGGCGCTCAAGCGGATCACGATGGAATTCTACAGGTCGATTCATGAGAACCGGGCGCCGCTTACCGACGGCGTTGCAGGGCTTAGGGTCGTGAAAATCCTCGAAGCGGCCAATCAATCGATGCGCCAGAACGGTCAGGTAGTGGAGTTGGCGTCATGAGTGAGCGTGATTTCTTCGTCCATCCGAATGCTCTGGTGGCGTCGGAACGAATCGGGAAAGGAACCCGCATCTGGGCGTTCGCCAACGTGCAGAAAGAGGCGATAATCGGCGCTGACGTCAATATCTGCGACCATTGCTTTGTTGAAAACCATGTCGTAATTGGTGACCGGGTAACCGTGAAAAACGGCGTCTCCTTGTGGGATGGGATGACGATCGAAGACGATGTCTTCATCGGACCCAACGCCGTATTTACAAACGACATTTATCCCCGGAGCAAAGTCTATCACGAATCTGTTGATCGCACGCTGCTCAAGCAGGGCTGCACTATTGGAGCTAATGCCGTAGTAGTGGCCGGGCACACGATAGGGAAGTGGGCGATGATCGGCGCCGGAGCGGTGGTCACCAAGAATGTCCCGGATTTCACGCTCTGGTTCGGCAACCCGGCCGTGTTTGTCGCCTGCATCTGCCGCTGTGCCAATCGCCTGGAATTTGTCCGCAGTTTTGATTCAACGGCGTCGACAGCCCGCTGCTCGTGCGGTCTGGCATATCGTCTGGTGGGCGGCAGTGTCATCCCGATTGGGTAGCATTGAGGGCGTGGTGAACCGAAACGTCCTGGTCGCAGTGCTTACGTACAACGAGGGGGAGAAGCTCGCCGCCCTGGTCGAGCAGTTTCCGGAAAAGCCTGATTTCACGCTTCTGTTCGTGGACGACGGCTCAACCGATGGTTCTTCGGAGCTTCTCAACAAGCAGGGCTACAACGTCATACGCCACGAGCAAAACCTCGGGGTCGGAGCCAGTTTGCGCGACGCGATTGCCTGGGGGCGGTTCCACAATCTCGGCATAATCGTAGTCATGGCGGGCAACGGCAAAATGCTGCCGGCTGAGATTCCCCGGCTGACCACCCCGATTTTGGAAGACAAAGCTGATTACGTCCAGGGGTCACGGAACCTTGACGGGGGTGCCTCGCCAAACCTTCCGCTCTTTCGCAAAGTGGCTATCAGGATGTTTACGGGCGTGGTGAACCTGATGCTTGGCGCAAAGAGCACCGATGTCACTTGCGGGTTCCGAGCGTACAGGCTCGATCTGTTCGATCAGCCGGATATCAATCTGAATCAGGACTGGCTGAGCCGCTACGAACTGGAATACTATATCCACTACAAAGTGCTGACCAAGGGGTATCGCTTTGTCGAAGTCCCGGTCTCGATGGTGTATCCGAAGGAAGGGCAGAACTACTCCAAGATCAAACCGTTCATCGGCTGGTGGTCCTGCCTCAGGCCGTGGATATACCTGTCCCTTCGCCTCAAGAAATAGCCTGCC
>DATKJY010000019.1:0-5439 GCA_035543175.1 Candidatus Acidiferrum sp. | reverse complement strand
GCACCAGCCGCTTGCCGGAGGCCTCGCAGAATGCGATTCCGAACTTGATCCCCATCCCTGATGTCACCAGGGCTTCGTACAGATCCTCGACCGTCTTGATGAAATGCGACTGGCCGAATATGATGTTTACGCCTTCGGGTATGTCGATTCTGACGATCTTGCTTCGAAACGGGTGCTCGTTACTCATGGCTTTTCCTCGAAAATACTATCTTTGATTCGACCATTGACCACCGGATTGCGGAAATACTCGGTCCCGGAGAAATTTACGCCAACCAGAAACATGGCCCGACCGTGCCCCCGGATATCGAATTCAGTCGGGAGCCAGTAGCTGTCAGATGTGGGCGCGTACTGCACGGACATTTTCAATTCCGACATTTTGAACATTGCCTTTTTGACCAGCTTGGCGGGTGAGAATTCCACGCGCACCAAGTGGAAACCTTCGCCATCGAAATAGTACTCGCCGTTGATCAGCGAGTCAGCTTCCTCTTTGGCTTTCACCGTGAAATGATGGCAGACGTAGCCGCCGATTTTCTCGGGGGATACCCCCTCGTAGGCGATGTCGTACTGGGGCCGGTGTTGAGGCGTGAACGGTCTGAGCATGGGGTATGAGATGTCATACTCCTTGCGCGACTTCTTCTTTTCCGCGCGGTCAGCCGCCTCCTTGTCCCGATCTTCGGCTGTCTGCAGCTGGCCGTCTTTGTAGTACTCGATGTAATCCTCGTGATACCAGGCGGTGTCGGAGAAGTATTTGATATAGATGCGTTTCATGAAGCGGGTTTTTTCTTTGAAGGAGCCGTCGGTTGGCTGCTCCCCCTCGACATACTCGGCTTCAAACGAGACCGTGTTGATTTTGGCTCGCTGCTCGGCATCGACCGTGAGAATTCGTTCGATCAGGACCTCGGGGTCGATGCCGCTGGTGGTTTGCGGCTGCGCTTCTGACCAGACCGGGCACAGCGCCAGGGCCAGCGCAGCTGCCGGGCCGTAGCGTGACTTCATCGCTTCCCCTCCTTGATAATGATTTTGTCGATCTTGTCGCCTATCTGGAGCTGGTCGACAATGTCCATTCCCGAAGTCACTTTGCCAAACGCCGTGTAACGAGCGTTCAGATGAGGTTGCGGCGACAGCGTGAAGAAGAACTGGGAGCCGCCGGTGTCTTTGCCGGACGTTGCCATACCGACTGTTCCGCGCTCGAGCGGCTCATCGGAATATTCACATCGGATATAATACGAAGGTCCGCCGGAGCCATCGCCTCGCGGGTCTCCCCCTTGCACCACGAAATCAGGAACGACACGATGAAAGGTCAGGCCGTTATAAAAGCTCGATTTCACCAGCGAGATGAAATTGAGCACGGTCAACGGGGCGACATCGAAATACAACTCCATCTCAATTTGCCCCTTGGTCGTGAACAAAGTCGCGCTGGGGTTGCCGCGATCGTAGCGGCTTAAGGCCTGGCGGATAGTTCTCTCGGTGATGCGGGTGGCTGCGGGCGGCACCAGTTTCCATTTGTCTTCCTGCAACTGATTTTGATAGACGATGGCGGCGGCGCGTCTCACGACATATTCCTTATCAAGGATGCCGGTGATGAGCATCCGAATTAACGAGCTGTCGCGCCCCATGGCGTTAAAGAACGACGGCAACGCCTCGATAATCGAGCGGCGAACTTCGGGATCGATATTTGTGCCGCGCGAAAGGAGCGTCGATAAAGTCGGGAGGTAGTTTGTCAGGTGACCTTCTCTGACTTTCTTGATCGCCGAGGTGACCATGACGAAATCAGAGTCGGCGAGCGCCTTGTTGAGATAGAAATCGCTGTTCCCCATGTCGATTTTGGAGAGAACTTCGAACGCCGCGGCGCGCACAAGGGGATCCTCATCGGCGAACAGCACGGCCACGCGCGAGACGACACCGTGCTCGCCAATCAGGCCGTAGGCTTCGGCGCACGCCGCACGGAGCGCCGGAGGCGGCATTTGGGTGAGGATGGAATCGATAAGAACGATAGCATGTTCAGACTGAGCGACCGCCAGGTACTTGATTGCGGCGGCAGCGACCGGTATTGAAGGTCCACCGGCCAGAAAGGCGCTGACGATACTCACCGCCTGATCACTTTTGAGATTTTGAAGAGCGTCGAGGACGGCAATAACCAGCTTGTCGTCTTTGACGGTTGGGAGTTTGCGGGCGAGGTAGGTGACGGCGCTGGGCGATTTTTTCGATGCTAATGCGAAGACGGCCTGGGCCTCGACCCCGAGGCTGATATCATTGAGGGCGATTGCCAGGAAATGTTCTGACTCCGGCGAACTAGACTGGCCGAGTCCGCGGACACAGAGGGAGCGTACCCAGGGGTCGGCATCGGCGAGAAATTCGATGAACAAAGGAGTCGCCTCCGGCACGCCCATGCGAGCCAGGGCATACAGGCCGGCTCTACGGACCAGAGTGTCTGATTCCGTGGCCATCAGGTCAAGTATCTGCGGTCCTTCGGATTTTGCTTTGGCATAGAACAGGGCATAGCAGGCGGCCTCGCGGATCTCCGGAGAAGCATCTTTGAGGAATTGGGCAAGGCGATCCGGAATTTCAATTAAGGTGCTGTCGGCCAGCCTTCCGGCGGAAAGCAAGGCCGGCGCGGCGACCCCGGCCGGTAAGTTATCCGCGGCTTGCAACAGGCGCATGGCGTACTGCTTGTCCCCTAACAACCCGAGCGCGAACGCTGCACTCGAAGCGACATCGAGGGAGTGGTCACTCAACATGCCGAACAGGAGGTCACCCCCATGTTTGTCGCCGATGCGGCCAATCGCCAAGGCGGCGAGAGAGCGAACTTCGGCCGAGTCGTCTTTGATGAACAATTTAAGACGGTCGGTCAACTCGCGGCGGTCTTCGTCGTGAATGATCTCAGCAAGCTTCTCAAGACGGCTTCGAGTACGAAAGCTGTCGTACAGGTAGTAGGCAGCAAAGCCGAGGGCAATGACGGCCAGGCCGATGGCGATTCGTTTGAGTGCCGGACCCATGACTTTTCAAGAAGTCAGATGCGAGCGGTCACGTCAACCATAACACAGTGGGGGGATTTCGGTCCGGGGGCAATAAAAATCCCCTGGTGGTCAGCCAGGGGGTCGGTCTAACTAACTGGCACTAATTTTCAGTTTAATGCCTGCAGACATCTGAGCAAACCTTATGCCCGCGCCGGATTAAACGGCGTTGTCTCGAACGGACCGCCTATTGTGTTATGTCGTATAGGGTTGACGAAATGTCGCCCAAACCAGTCCATGTGCAATGGTGTTCATCAATTGCACAGTTTTTGGCGTAGTATTGCCGTTTCCTGGCTATCGCATACCATCGCTTTGCACATCGAAGCCGGGTGTGCGAGCAACTTACTGCAGATACAGAAAGCCCCCGACCGTCCTGGCGGCCGAGGGCTTTCACGGATATTGGCAGAGGGCTTACAGCTGTTTCCAGACGAAAGTGTAATGCCCGCTGACCGGGACGCCGCCGATGTTGGCGTAATAGGATTCTATTTTCACCTTGTGATAGACGCCGCCGGTCCGGATAAGATAAACGTGGTTCTTCGACGGCAGTTGGTGGGTCTGCGAGTTATAGTCGTACCAGTTGGTCAGTGCCGAGGACTGAGCGTCCGCAAACATTGGAGCGTCTGACGGCTGTACAGTAAATCCGGCAAGATTGGTCGAATCGGCCAGCGTCGTGAATGCAAAGAAGGCAAGGCAAGCGCCGGGTCCGTTGGGACCGTCGTTTTGAATAACATTGTAATTGTAGAACTCCAAATCCCAGTCAGTCGAGGTCGCCGGATTGGCGGGCGTTACCTGTTGACCGGTTGAGAACTTGAAGAAGCCCGGACCGCTACTGGCGTTGACCGTCCCGTGAAGGATTGTCCCGGACAGATTGCGCGAATCGGCGGTGTCCTGGTAATAATAGCTGAGATAGATTGTCCCCATGCTGGGCGGCATCCCGGCACCGACCAGGGAATCGATCCTGAATTTGACGTAGTGTTGGCCGCTGGCATCGACCATCGAGTAGACATACCGATTGTTCGTCAACTGGTGGGTTTGCATGTTGTAGTTGTACCAATTGTCGATGAAGTAGCCGATGTTATCGGCCATCCAGGATTTGCCGGCAGTATCGGCTCTGGATACCGAGAAGAAATTGACGGCGCCCAGGTCGGTTCCCATGCAGTCGCCGCTGTCGTTGGTTGAGGTGCCGCTATTCAACTCGATAATTTCGCGGCGGAATCCCACGTCCCAGTAATTGGCCGCTACTTTGGGCACACCGGTTGAAGTCGTGTCTTTGGTGGCAAAGGAGAAGAACATGAAATTTGTGTAGCTGGAAGCGTCGACCTGTGACCGCCAGAAGCCTCCGGAGGAATCGACATACACCGACACCGCGGTGTTTGGCGGCGGAGGCGGAGCCACCGGATTGTTGTTGGAGGAACATCCCGCAATAATGGCCGCGAGAATTCCCATAATTATGACTGCTGATAGGGGTTTCACGTGATTCTCTTCCCTTTCTATGAGTGTGAGTTATTGTGCTGAAGTCGATCCGAGATTCAGGTTGTATTTAAACCCCGCGTACACCTGGATTTTGGGCCAGTAGCCGTAGGTTATGTTGACCTGGTTGAGGACGTTTTCGACGCGGGCAAAGGCCTCGACACCGTCGGAGAATTTCTTGAACACATTCACATTGATAGTCGCCCGGTGCGGCGCATACTCCGGTCCGGTCCCTTCGTTACCTCCGGTGTTGGTGATCGGCACCCAGAGTTTGGGCGATTCGTAACTCCCCCACAGCGTTGCGCCTATCCCCCGGCGGTCATTGTGGGCGGTGAAGAAGAACTTGACCGTATGGTCAGGACGATTGACCAGTTCGAGTCCGGTGCTCAGGTCGCGGGAGCGAAGGTAATTGTATGAAAACGAGCAATCGAATGACTTGCTGAGCCGGAACCGGGACTCCCACTCGACTCCTTCGGTGAGAGCCGATGAGATATTCTGATAGACATATACGCCGCGCCAGTAGGTGGGGGTGAATCCAATCAACGTGAAGTCAATCAGGTCCTGCAGGTGATTGTAGTAATAGGTGAGCCGGTGCATGCCGATTGAACCGCTGGAGAACTCCGCCGAAATGGAGCTGTTGATCGAATGCTCGGCCTGGAGTGGTCGATAGGTGCTGCCCGACCCGCTGGCGACGTCGGTAGGCAGTGGCGCGGAGGCGCCATAGACGATATAACCCGCGGCGACATGATCGAAAATGAAGTACTGCTGCTTAAGCGACGGAGCCCGGAAGCCTCGGCCGACAAAACCGCGAAGCTTGAAGCCATCGGAGGGAGCGTACATGATGTTGACCGACGGATTAACCGTATTGCCGAATGCATCGTGGTGTTCCCAGCGGACACCGGGAAGGAAATTCAGACTCTTGATCGGACTGTACTCGTACTGCAAGTAAGCGTCT
>DATKJY010000018.1:0-5141 GCA_035543175.1 Candidatus Acidiferrum sp. | reverse complement strand
CACATCGAAAGGAAGCAACGATTCGGCGACCATGCGGTCGAAATCTTCGCGCGATGTTTCACGTGAAACCAGGTTAACACGCTTGTTCTCTTCCATCAGGAGGGAGTAGTAGAGATCGAGGCGCTTCGTAGGGTCGTACTTTGCCCGGATGCCGGCTACATCAAGGGTGAAGTCAGGGGTGGCGATCATGATGAAAATCAGGATGAAAGAGCCTTGAACCGTTTCAGATGAACCGACAGGACCGCAATGTCTCCCGGCGTGATCCCCTCGATTCGGCCGGCCTGACCGAGCGATTGAGGGCGGAACCGGACGAATTTCTCCCGTGCTTCGTTACGAAGACCTGCGACCGCCTTGAAATCCAATGTCTCGGGCACAAACTCAGATTCCAGTTTCTTGAACTTGCTGATTTCCCGCTCCTGCTTGTCAATATACCCCTGATACCGGATCTGAATGGCCGCGCGCTCGAGCACCTCCCGACTTCCGCTGAACTCGCCATCATACTTTGCAAGAATAGGCAGCAACTCCGGAATCCCGAACCCAGGTTGCCTCAGCAGATCAGCTAAGCTGACCGAACCAGACTTGGTGAATCGGGATCCGAGGTCTCCCAAGTCTACAGCTTTCGTCCTGACCTTTGAGAGTCTCTTGATCTCGATGCCTGTCTCCCGCTCAAGCTGCTCGAACCGCTCGAAATCCTCCACATTAATAAGGCCGAGTCGACGGGCATGCGCAAACAGCCGGTCCCGGGCGTTGTCTTCTCGAAGCGCCAGGCGATATTCCGACCGCGAAGTAAACATCCGGTACGGCTCGGTGGTCGAACGGGTCGTCAGATCATCAATCATGACACCAATATACGCCTCTGACCGATCCAGCAGGAACGGCGCCTCTTTCCGGATATACTGGACGGCGTTTATCCCGGCCATAATCCCTTGTGCGGCAGCTTCTTCGTAGCCAGATGTGCCGTTGATCTGCCCGGCAAGAAAGAGCCCTTTGAGTCGCCTGGTTTCCATCGAAGCTCTAATCTGGTACGCCGGACAATAATCGTATTCAACCGCATACCCTGGCCGCGTAATCCTGACATTCTCCAGCCCAACCACTGTAGTGATTGCCTTCTCCTGGACTTCCTCCGGTAGAGCGGTCGAGAAACCGTTCGGATATATCTCCGATGTCCCATTTCCCTCCGGCTCAAGGAAAATATGGTGAGTCGGCTTATCAGCGAATCGGAAGAACTTGTCCTCTATCGAAGGGCAGTACCGCGGACCGGTGGACTTGATTTGCCCCGAGAAAATGGGAGATCTGTGGAAATTCGCCGCAATGATCTCTTTAGTTGCCGCCGTGGTCTTGGTCAGGTGACATGGCGTCTGATCGAATTGCCGGTATTCCGAACGCCAAGAAAAATAGGGGATAGGATATTCGCCCGGCTGCGGCTCGCACTTCGACCAGTCAATCGTGGCTCCATCGAGCCGCGGCGGGGTACCAGTTTTCAAACGCCCGAGTTCGAACCCAAGTGAAAGAAACGACTCTGACAGTTTGTAAGCCGCCTTTTCGCCGATTCTGCCTGCCGCTATCTTCTTCTCTCCGATATGAATAAGGCCGCCAAGAAACGTCCCGGTCGCAATCACAACCGCCATCGAATTAATGAATTCGCCGCTCTCTGTCCTGATGCCGGCGGTCGCGCCGTCTTCCACGAGAATATCACCAGCCAATGCCTCGATGACCGTCACATTCTTGGCGTTTTCGACGAACTTCACTACATAGTCATTGTAGGCGATCCTGTCCGCCTGCGCCCGTGTCGACCAGACCGCTGGCCCTCTCGAGAGATTAAGCCGGCGAAACTGAATCCCGGTGGCATCGATCGCCTGCCCCATCAACCCCCCGAGCGCATCGACCTCTTTCACTAACTGTGATTTGCCGATTCCCCCGACCGCCGGATTGCAGGACATCAGAGCAAGCCGCTTTGCATCCATCGTGACTATGGCGGCCGTGTGCCCCATGCGAGCTGCCGCCAGGGCAGCTTCGACCCCCGCATGTCCGCCCCCAACGACTATCACATCGAAATCGGGATACTTCATAACTCGCTAATTGGCAACATGTTCAATCATGACAGTTTCACGTGAAACCGTTACTTCCCGATACAGAACTTGCCAAAGATCTGATCGAGTATTTGCTCAGTATACACTTTCCCGGTGATTTCCTCAAGTGCTGTGGTCGCCTGTCGAAGCTCAAACGCCACCAGCTCTGGCGAATCATCAGCAGATATCTTCCGTCTCGAAGCCTTTATATGGGTGAGCGCCTCCGCCAGCTTCTTCTTGTGCCTTGCCGATGTCACCACCATCCCCGAAGTAAAATCAGGCATCTTCTCACTAATACGTGCGACCAGATTATGCTTGAGCTCCTTGATACCAAAACCTGTCTGACAAGATACTCGGACTGTAATGGGGGCGGGAGCTTTGTCCAGTGACGAAGAGTTATTCCTGACCAGATCATTCTTATTGGATACGACTAATATGTTACTGCATCTCAACGACTTAACATCTTTGATACAGCGTCTTTCCCAACCCTTTACCGAGCTATCGACCACCCACAGCACAAGATGCGATTTGGAGACTATTTCAAGCGCCCGCTTTTGGCCTTCCTTCTCAACTTTCCCCCCCGCCGTCCTAAGCCCAGCCGTATCGATCAGGTTGACTGCTACCCCTCCCAACTCAATCCACTCGGAGATGTAATCGCGAGTCGTACCGGGTACCTCGTGCACCAGCGCCCGCTCCTGCTTGAGCAGCAGATTGAAGAGCGATGATTTCCCCGCGTTCGGCCGGCCACAGATCGCGATTGTGAACCCCTCTGTGATTATCCGTCCGCCGCTATAGCTCTCGATTAGTTCGTGGATGCTCGTCCCTATAGAACTGAGAGATCGAGTCAATTCGTCGCTGTCAGCCGCACGGATCTCCTCTTCCGGGAAATCTATCGAAGCTTCAACCTCCGCCGTGATCTTAATTAGCTCGTTCCTGAGATTATCAATATGCTCCGAATATGCTCCCAGAAGATGCTCCCGCGAAGCACGGAACGAGCTTTCGGTTCCCGATGCGATTATCTCCGCCACCGCTTCCGCGCGTGCTAAGTCTATGCGCCCGTTTAAGAAAGCGAGTTTCGTGAATTCCCCGGGCTCCGCCGGTCTGGCTCCCGATTTGATCAGCTCATCCAGAATCATCCGCACCACCTGCCTACCCCCGTGGCAGAATATCTCCACCTGCTCAAGTCCCGTGTACGATCGCCCCAGCGGCATAAAGACCGAAGTCACTTCGTCAATCGACACGCCATCTCCGGCGACAAATTCGGCATACCGCAACACGAATGGCTGCAGATCGATTGGATCTTCGGAGGAACTTCGAAGGAATTTCAGCGCGATAGTCCGGGAGTTGGGGCCGGCCAGGCGAAGCGCCGCGATGCCGCCTTCACCGGGCGGCGTAATGACGGCGACGATCGTTTCGTCGCCGCCCAATGCCTTTCTCTTGCGCGATGACATCGCTCACACCGACTGCACCTCAGGATTTTTGGTGCGTCGAAACAGGTACCAGTCCACCAGGGAAAACGCGGAGAAACATGTCCAGTATAACACCAGTCCGGCAGCGAATCGATAGAACAACCAGCCCATGAAAATCGGCATGATATACAGAAACATCTTGTTCTGCTGATTCGACGCCATCGTAAGCTTCTGCGACACGAACTGGAACACGATCATGAGTACTACCAGAACAATATACGGATCGGTGTAGCTCGACGCGCCACGCGAGAGATCAGTGATAAATCCGATAAACGGTGCCTGGCGCAAGAGTATCGTCTGACGAAACACCGAGAATAATCCGAAAAACAGCGGCATCTGCAGAAGGATCGGAAGACAGCCGGAGAGCGGATTCACCCCGTGTGCCTTGTACAGCTTCATCGTCTCCTGATTGAGCTGCTGCGGGTTGTTTTTGAGTCGCTTGCGAAGCTCATCTATCTTCGGTTGCAGCTCCTTCATCGCCGCCATCGACTTGAACGATTTCAGCGAGAGAGGAAGCGTCACCAGTTTCACCAGCACCGCAAATAATATGATGACAAACCCATAATTCGGAACGACTGTATACATCTTCGGCAATAACCAGATGACCGCAAGGGCAAACGGCTTCACCATCCAGCCGACAAACGCCGTGGTCCCGATTCCGAAAATATCCTGCAGGCCGACTTTATACGACGCCATCAGCGGATAATCCAGCGGCCCCACAAACACGGTGAAACTGTCCTCTACCGTCGGGACGTTCGGCAACGAAAGATCCAGCCCGACCGTCACTTTTCGCTCTGTATATTTGCCGCTCGGCCCCACCACCGCGCGGCGCACGCCCTTGGCAAAACAACCGTCCGCTTCGCGACTTCGTGGAATTAGTACATTCGAGAAATACTTGGCGCGCACTCCGACCCACGATGTATTCCCCGTCAGCGATTGGTTGAGCGTGCTGTCCTGGTAATCCTTAAGTTTCTCGCGCGACCCGGACATCATCGCTACCGCCTCGATAGCATCGTTGTCGGCCCCGAGATCCGGCTCGCTTAAGCCCATCGGGCTGTTCCAGACGACACTGAACTGCCGCTCAAACCCGAACTTCTCCCGCTCATTAACCTGAATATTGAAATCAAAATCATAGCGATCCGGATAGAATCGGTATCGCCGGACAATCTCGCCCCCTGCGGTCGAACGGAACGTATAGGTAATCTCGAACGGCTGCGTGGTCGCATCGTACGTCCCGCGTGGCACGCTCGAACGGAAGTTCATCTTCGAAGTTGTCACCGCTCCGCCGGCGAACGACACATCCGGCACACCGATCGCGCCGTCCACCAGCATCTCGATTGGCTGCTTGTTCAGATATTTGTAGTCATTGAGCAGTATCGATATCGGCCCGCCGCCGAGTGTCGAAAGGGTCAGCTCATATTTTTTCGTGCGCACGTGAATCGTGTCAACCGGAAGCGTATCGCTCGACATAGCAGCCAGCGGAGGCGCTGCCTTGGGCGCCGCGCCACTCGTGTCGGTTGACGAGGCAGGGGCAGGCGTGGCCCCGGTTGCCGGCTTCTGTGCGACTTGGGTGCTGTCGACCTTTTGCGCCGCCGGTTTTGGC
>DATKJY010000017.1:0-2392 GCA_035543175.1 Candidatus Acidiferrum sp. | reverse complement strand
GATGACGGCATATGCGTCGCTTGACACGGCGCTGGAAGCGATTGCCAAGGGGGCCTACGATTACCTTCTGAAGCCGGTCGAGTTCACGTATCTGGAGTTGGCGGTCAAGCGGGCGCTGGATAAGCGGCGCAGCGAACTGGCGCAACTTCGGCTGATGGAAGAGCTCAAGCTCTCCAACCTGATTCTTCACCGTCGCATCGGTGAATTGAACGCACTGTACGAAGCGGGGAAATCAATAGGCTCCACCGCCAATCTGACCGAACTGTTGCGGCAAATTCTGGTACTGGCTTCGACCGTGACGGAAGCTCAAGTCGGGTCGATCATGCTGCTGGATGACCGCAAGGAGTTCCTGACGATTGAAGCGGCGATCGGACTGGAAGAGGATATCGTGAAGGCCACAAAGCTTCCGATAGGCGCCTCGATTGCCGGGTATGTAGCCAAGGTCGGCGAGCCGTTGATGGTCGAGGATGTCGAGAAGCACGAGCAGTTCCGTCGAATCAACCAGGAGCGATACGGATCGGCGTCGTTGCTTTGCACGCCGCTCAAGATCAAAAATAACGTGCTTGGAGTAATCAACGTAGCCAACAAGCAGGGTGGCACTGGGTTCACCGAAGATGACCTTCGCCTTTTGACCACATTCGCTTCACAGGCGGCGGTGGCGGTCGACGACGCATACGAATTTGAGAAAAGCCGCCGGCGGCTGGTGGAATTCGAAATCCTGCATGAAATCTCAAATGAGATGCAGGAGATTCAGTCACTCTCCGGGTTCCGGCGGATGCTGTTTGAAAAGCTGCATCGGGTATTCCCGATTGATTTCGCGATCTGGTTCAACTGGGAGCCGGCGACGAAGAGCCTCCTGCCGGAAGGGGTGCTCGGTGTGACCGAGATCCCGCTAACGGAGAGCGGCAAGATAGATTTGACCCGAGTCGAGCGGAAAAGCATCTCGCTTCAGGATATCGATCTGGAGTCGTTCGACGCCGAAGATGTCTTCCGGCTCTCACTGTTTCTGAGTGACAAAATGGCCCAGAACGAGAATTATCCGAAGCCACGGGCCGCGGGGATGGCTATCCCGATCACGCGTAACGATGAGTTAGCCTATGTGTATTTCCTGGGGGCGAATTCCGACAAGCCGTACAACGACGATGATGTCTCGCTGGCGCGTCTGGTAATTTCTCAGGCGGCGCTGCTGTTCGAGAAGGAAAAGGCGCTCTTGAACGCGACACGGCTATTGACCATGGGAAATATGATTTCCGAGATATCGCATGACCTTCGCAAACCGCTCACGTCGATTAAGGGCGGACTCCAGATAATCCGACAGCGGTGGCCGGAAATAGCCGATCAGTCGGACTTTTTCAAGACCGCGGAGGATGAGATTTACCGGATGAATGAACTGGTCCGCGAGCTGGTGGATTTTTCCAATCCCAATAAGTATGAGACCACCCAGACGGACCTTCGGCAGATCATCCATCGTGCCTCCGATCTGGTCGGGCCGGACATGCGCAAGCACCGCATCAAATTCAGTTCGGAGTTTGCTGAGGCTGACTACGATGTAATCGTCAACAAGAACCAGATTCTCGAGGTGTTTCTCAATCTATTCATCAACGCAATCGACGCGATGCCAAATGGCGGGACTCTCACCGTGCAAGGTCTGGTGGAGAAGCCCGAGCACAAGAAGCATTCCTATCTCGCCATCCGAGTACACGACACCGGAGTGGGCATCCGAAAAGAAAACCTCTCACGCATATTCGACCGTTACTATACCACCAAGGAGACCGGCACCGGACTTGGACTGCCGGTGGTGGAACGAATCATTTCGGCTCATGGTGGGACGTTTAATGTCGAGTCGGTCGAAGGCTCCGGAACTACGTTTACTGTCTATTTCCCCCGCGATTTTGCCTCGTAGTGCATTGAATTGCGAAAAAGTGGCAATCGGAATGAAAAATGGGCTTGATTTACGGCCCCATCTGCCGATACTTGTGATTGAACGGGACTTACGTCAGATATGACAAGGCCAAAAATCAAAGTACTGGTTATAGACGACGACCCCAAAGTGACCTGGATCCTTTCTGAGGGGTTAGCCTCGAGCTTTGAGTTTGTATCAGCGCGGGACGGGATTGAGGGGATTCAATTGGTTTCCACCGAGAAGCCGGACCTCATCCTGTTGGACATCAAGATGCCGGGGATGACCGGGCTTGAGGTTCTCGAGAAACTCAATAAGATGGAGAACCGACCCGAAGTGATTATGATCTCCGGACACGGTGACACCAAATACGTGGTTGAATCGGTCAAGCTGGGAGCGGCGGAGTTTATCGATAAGCCGTTTGATGTCAAAGAGGTCGAGATTCACATCAACAGCGTCCTGGAAAGAATCCGCCTCAAGAATGAAGTTCAT
>DATKJY010000016.1:0-2570 GCA_035543175.1 Candidatus Acidiferrum sp. | reverse complement strand
GTCGATCAACGTGACTGAGTTGGGGTCAAACGATTTCTTGTGCGCGGATAGGTCGAGCACCGGAGCACCGAGAATATCGCCGTAGCTTTCAATCTCCTCGATCGCGCCCACTTTGACATTATCGATGGTGACCAACGTGGTCTTCAGATGCTCCTGGAAGACCAGCCGTGCCGCCAGTTTCCCCATAGCGGAGGTCTTCCCTGCCCCCGCCATCCCTACAAACACGACCCGGTCGCCCGGCTTGAACGTCAGCGACGGGATCATCATGTCCGCCAGCCGCTCCATCAAGGCGGTGCGAATTGACGATTCATCCGCAACTCGGTCGAGCGAACCGAAAAGCTTATCGATTACAGTCGCAGGAACGTCAACGTCACTCAGTCTCTGGCGAATCGGATTCGAATCCGCCGCTTTGTTTGTCCTGAGATTCGAACCTGCCGACTGCGCCAACAACTGGTCGAGCTTTCTTTCCAATTGTTCAATGCGATCCGTGGAGACTGTCGATTTGCTCTCGACATTCACACGCGGAGACATCTGGTTGGGCTTGGCAGCAGGAATCGTGTTGGTAACGCGATTAAATGTTGCCCGTGTTACCGTCCTGGTGTCGGACGAAGTCTTCTGCGTCTCTGCCTCAAGCGGCTTGTCGATGCAGGCGGTGATTTCGATACGCTCGGCGCCGAGACGATTCTCGAGCTGCCGGGTCTTGAGAACGACCGCCTGCGGTCCGAGTTCAGAGCGAACCTTTTTGAGCGCCGAGGCCACTGATTCGGCCGTGATAGTCTTAATGATCATCTGACAACCTCACCGTTCCCATGGAGACGAGATCGATACTGGGTAAAATTTCATTGTAGGAGATGACGGTCAGCGATGGATGGCTCGCTTCGACCAACCGGCGAAGTGCCAACCGGACGTTCGGCGAGCAGAGACAGATGGCCGTCAAGCCGATCTTCTGCATCCGGTCTACTTCGACGCCGATCTTCTTGATCAGCGAATCGGTCATGGCCGGATCGAGCACCAGCATCAAACCCTGTTTGGTGTTCTGCACTGAATCGGACAGTTTCTGTTCGACCGGCGGATCCAGCGTAAACACATTGATCTTTCCCTGATTATCGCGATAGAGTTCGGAGATCTGGCGCTTTAGCGCCATCCGGACATACTCAGCAAGCACGTCGGCGTCGCGAGTGGCCCCGATATAATCTGAGACTGTCTCAACAATCGTAGCCAGGTCGCGAACCGGTATCCGCTCGGCCAGCAGCGCCTGAAGCACTTTATGCAGGGTGCTGAGCGGTACGACCTCGGGAATGACCGAATCAACCAGCGCTGGACAATCTTCTTTAAGTGTGTCGACCAGATGCCGTACATCCTGGCGCGTGAGAATCTCGGACGCCGAACTGCGAATGATTTCAGTCAAGTGAGTGGCGACCACCGCCGACGGTTCCACCACCGTAAACTGGCGAGCGCTGGCAACTTCGCGAAGATTCGGCAGTACCCATGTGGCCGAAAGACCAAACGCCGGTTCTTTCGTCTCGAACCCATCAAGCGTGTCCTTGACAAATCCAGGATTAATCGCCAGAACATGGTCGAGCATAAGCTCGAAACCGCTAATCCGAATTCCCTTGATCTTGATCTGATACTCATTCGGTTTGAGTCGGATGTTATCCCGAATGCGAATCGGCGGTACCACCAGACCGAGTTCAGTGGCAAGCTGCTTTCGAAGCGCTGAAATGCGTTCGAGGAGGTCGCCACCCTGATTGGCATCCACCATCGGAATCAGGCCGTAGCCGATTTCAAGGCCGATCGTGTCGACCTTGAGAAGGTCTTCGGTCCGCTCTTTCGGGGCCGCCGGCTTGGTCTCTTTCTTCTTGGTCTCTTCACGCGTCGCCAAGTCGTGCTTCCGGTTGGCCTCGCGTGTCATGTAGCCGATGCCGCCGACCGTCACACCGAGAACGAGGAACGTCAGCGTCGGCATACCCGGAACAACCGCGAACAACAGAAGCAGCGCTGCCGCCACCATGATCGCTCTGGGCTGGCGCGAGAGTTGACGGGCCAGGTCGGCACCCATATTTGAAGTAGAGGCAGCTCGGGTCACGATAATACCCGAAGCCGTACTCACCAGAAGCGCCGGTATCTGGGTGACCAGGCCATCACCGATCGACAACAACGTGTAGGTACGCAGCGCGTCGGAGACCGGCATCCCCTTCATGGCTACGCCGATGATGAACCCGCCGATGATATTGATAAGTGTAATTAGAATGCCTGCGACTGCGTCGCCACGCACAAACTTGGAAGCACCGTCCATCGCGCCATAGAAATCAGCTTCGCGGGCTATTTCTTCGCGGCGGGCACGAGCCACCTGCTCGGTGATGATGCCGGCGTTGAGGTCGGCGTCAATCGCCATCTGCTTGCCCGGCATGGCGTCCAATGTGAAGCGGGCCGCCACTTCGGAAATACGCCCTGCGCCCTTGGTGATGACGATGAACTGGATAACGACCAGAATGCAGAAGATGATAAATCCGACGACGTAGTTCCCCTGCACCACAAAATTACCAAATGAATTGATTACTTCACCCGCA
>DATKJY010000015.1:0-4720 GCA_035543175.1 Candidatus Acidiferrum sp. | reverse complement strand
TTCTCCTGGTTCTACATGGCGATCAATATCGGCGCCGCGGTTACGACTTTCTCCTTGCCGTTCATTCGCGACCACTACGGTTACCGGGTGGCGTTTATGGCGCCGACCATTCTGATGGCTGCCTCGCTTGGCGTTTTCTTCATGGGCAAGAAGCATTACCCGACTGAAGAGATTAAACGCGGTCAGAAAATCGAAAAGACGCCGCAGCAGAAGCATGAAGAGCGCTCCGCATTGGTCAGGCTGTCAGGCCTGTTCATTCTGATCGTATTCTTCTGGTCGATTTTCGATCAGTCGTATTCCACCTGGACGCTGTTCGCCCGTGACCACATGATTCTCGATCTCGATATTTTCAGCTGGCACTGGAAAGTCCCGCCGGATGCGATCCAGAGTCTGAACCCGATTCTGATCATATTCTTCACGCCGCTCTTTGCGTGGATCTGGTCGAGGACCGACAGAGATGAGACGCACCGATTAGCATCGCCTCGCAAGATGCTCATCGGGTTTCTGCTGGTGGTGCTGACCATGGCCGTAATGTCGGTCGGCGGTTATATAGCTGTTGACGGCAAGATCTCGATTCTGTGGGAACTGCTCGCCTACGCCCTCATCACCATGGCCGAACTGTGCATCTCGGTGGTCGGTCTGCAGTTGGCGTTTGAGGAGGCCCCGGAGCATATGAAGTCAATGATTACCGGCATCTGGCTGTTCACGGTGTTCCTTGGCGACACGCTGGCGGCCTGGTTCTCGCGGATATATACATCGACCACTCCCGGAACTTATTTCGGCGGGATGACGGTACTGATGATTGTCGTGACGATTCTATTCTTCTTCATCGGACGGCGGTTCGAGAAGCAGGGGAATGACGCAGCGACGGCGTAGAGATCACACCTGATAGGTGTACTATCGATTCTAGAAAGATCGTCGGGTTTTGCGAAAGTGAAGCCCGGCGATTTTATTTTGGGGAAGTGGACGCCCACACTAAGCAGCGCCGGTTCAAATTCGCAGAACCAATACCTCGCTACAAAAGATCCAATCAGTTCCGCGTCACTTACTGGTCTTGCTCAGTGAAGATTCCAAATTCTGAAGACGTACCGAATGTTCCCTAAGTTGCAAGTCCTGGTTGTGATCGTCAGATGTTCGATCCTTGATATCAGACTTCAGATCCTTGAGTGTTTCCTTCTGGGCATCAAGTGCAGTAGAAATGCGTGCTAAATCGACCTTTGAATCTACAGTCGCAAACAACAGTATGAACACGAAGATCGCCACGAGAAGGTCGAACCAATGAACCGACAGAAAGCTCTTGAATCTTGTCGTGTAGGGTACGGGACGAGCGGCCGCTGGCACCTGCTGAGTTACGTCTTTATCACCACGATCAGAATCCGCAAACGTAAGAGTGTCATCCACCGTCGGTTCATAATCGAGTCTATCAATGTATTTACGATAACGAGTACGCTCCGCGACGGATTTCGCTACGTGTCCTTTTCTCACGCTTGTCATGACGCCTTCGCCTCTATATAGTTCTCACGCAACCAAGGCAAACACCTTTTCAACGCGAATTTCTCTGCTTCCGACACGAACTTCTCGAACTGCATCTCCGACGACGCGTTCAAAGGCGGAACGAAATATTGCTGAAAATCAATGGATATGTATATTTCTTGCTCGTAAGCCTTCTTAATGATATTGAAGATGACGTTGTAATAGTCGTTCACCTCTCTTTTGATGAGCGCAATATCAATTGGCAGCTTCTTGGAGAAGCGAAGATTGATGTCATTTACTCCTTCTAATGTCTTTCCAATCGTTTTGTCAACAAAGGTATTCGCAAGGCCTTCCAGATCGATAACAAAACGACGAACAAGTCCGACGCGGGCGATGTCGCGAATTGCATATCTGTGCATCAAGCCCTTTATAACTTGGCGATCAAAGGCTTGGATTACTTTCGGCACATCTGCAGGTCCAAAAGAGCCTGGCATATGGACCTGCAGAACGATATTCGAGTTGTTTATATTGAGACGATCGCCGGTCTCCTCATTTACAAGAGCCTTCTCGTTCAGACCGTGCTGCACCATAGGGAACTTGTCCGGGCTAAATAGAGCGTCTTTGCTGAATAATATGTCATCAGTGATTTTGCCGAGTTGGTCTTCAATGGAAAAGTTGGGTCTAAAGCGGACCCCCAAAACAATACCTACTAAATAATCATCAAGCGTTTCGAGTGACATGATGTTCCTTTCTGTTTGTCCTGGGTAGTTACTCAGAGTTCGCAACTTCCGTCCGTTGGCACGACGCATTTTACTTAAGATGAAGCAGAGAGCTCCCGCCTCTAATTGAGTGTATCTATAGAAACGACTCCACCACTTAATAAACTAATCGTTCACGTACTGTAAAGCGCTATTATAGACCACTACGGCTTCGTTAGCGTATGTTTGAAAGCCGCACACTACAGATAAATAGATTTAGGGCTGAATAACGTCGAACGGACCGGGCTACTTCCGCCTCAACCGGTAACGGAAGGTGCTCTCGCTCATGCCGAGGCGGCGCGCCGCCTCGCTCTTGTTCCCCCCGCTCTCTGTCAACGCCGAGGCGAATTCGTCGTTGTGATCTTCGCCCACCGGAAGATCCAGCGCCAGGCGGCTCATGGCCACAACCGAACGGCCCGAGGTCACCCACAGGTTCTTCACCGTCATCTGCAACTGCCGCACGTTGCCGGGCCACTGTAGGGTCGTGAGAATCGACGCCAGCCGGTCGAGCGCCTCGCTGTCGCCGTTCCCTATGTTATCATACCCGAACTCGACAAGGAAATGCGCGACCAGCGCCGGAATGTCATCGCGACGCGCATCGAGCGGCGGAAGCTCGATCGGTATCTCGTTGAGCCGGTGGAACAAGTCGGCGCGGAAGCGGCGATCGTTGACGCACTGTCGAAGGTCCTGATTGCTGGCCGCGATCAGACGGAAATTCACTTTCCGCGACGTGTTTTCGCCGAGTCTCCGCACCGACCGCGTCTCGATAACTTCGAGAAGTTTCACCTGAAGCTCCGGCGGCGCATCGGCCAACTCATTCAGATAAAGCGTACCGTTGTGCGCCTGCTCGATCAGGCCCGGGCGGTCCCGGTCGGCGCCGGTGAACGCTCCTTTGCGGAATCCGAACAGCTCCGATTCGATCATCGTGAGCGGAAGGGCGGCGGTGTTGACGGTGACAAATTCCCCGGTGCGGCCGCTTCGTTCGTGGATGTAGCGCGCCAGAAGGTCTTTGCCCGTGCCGGTGTCGCCGGTGAGAAGGACGGTCATCTCGGAGGCGGCGACATGATCGGCCAGGTCGAGAATTTTGAGCATGGCCGGATTGCCGGTGATGATTTTCGCCGGGGCGCCATCCGCCGAAGACCGAGCGGTTGGGAGGGGCTTGTGCCGCTCGGTCTTGTTGAGTTCGACGGTGATTTTCTCGACGTACGACGTGACCGCTTCGGATTCGAAATATTCTTTAGCCATATAAAGCATGGCAGTACGTTCAGCCGGACCATACAGCCCGCTTGTCGCCGCCAGATAGCGGGTGGACGCAAGTTCATAGCGAGCCGGGATCAGGTTGAACAGATCGATTGCTTTGCCATACCACTCTCGTGCCAGGTCGGCGTGCCCGCGGTGCGTCTCGACCTGAGCGAACACACGCCAGCAGGCAGCGATTTCGAGCCGTTCGTTGATTTTCTCGGCGACCGCGAGCCCTTCGGATGCGTACTGATAGGCGAGGTCGAATTTGCCGGTGGCGACATAGAGGTCGCCGAAGAGGCGCTTGATTTGGGAGATGAGCGTAGAATCGGGAGCAATTTCAAACGCCAGCTTCTCACCTTCACGAAGGAACTGCTCAGCTTCCGAATGTTCACCAGCGAGAATGTGCACGAAGCCGGAGATCTCTAGGTGACGGAAGTATTCGCGGCGGAGGCATCTGGGCAAATCCGAAGCCGCTTTCAAGAACCTGTTCGCACTCGTGAAATCTCCGCGCTGCGAAGAAGTCAATGCGCCGATATGATAGAAGTTGTATCTGTCGCCATCGGGCCATTCTTCCGGCAACCCCTCGGACAATATTCTGCTCAGAACATCCATGGCGCTTCCCAAATGGCCAGCTCGGAGATTAATTATAGCACCACTTACTTCCGCAAGGCGCGCGTGAGCCAATCGACCGCAGGCCGCGTAATTCCGGAGAGCGTAATTGGCGTATCTCAATGCGTTTGGATAGTCACCCTGTTGGAATGCGACATACTATTGCTGGTTTGCAGTAAGGCCCATGCCGTAATAATCATCTACGCGCTTGAAGTGGACATATGCTTCCACCAGTGTCTCAGAGGCGTCAATTAGATTTGCGGCCACGATCAGCAGTCTTGCTTTGAGGAACTTAGCCTGCGCAAGCACTTCGGGTCTACCAGTCAGCTTAAGTTGCTCAAGTGCGAAATCTATGTAGGAACTATCGTACTCCCCCAATGCAAACATCGCCTGTGTTCTTAGCACATAGGCCCCGGCGCGAAGCGTCGGCGATGTGAGATCCAGCCGATCTATTTCAGTTACAACTTCCTGGAACTGCTTGCGTTCCAGTAGCTCCCTGACCCGATTGGGAATTCGGTAAATTGACGCCATTGGGTGTTAACGGTTTCTGAGTGCTTTTGTGATTCGGTATACCAAACAGGTTTAGAAAATACGTTCTCATTCCCAGCGTCCATCCTGGCCATCGTACGCTTTGACCG
>DATKJY010000014.1:0-2473 GCA_035543175.1 Candidatus Acidiferrum sp. | reverse complement strand
GAGCGCCTCAACTACCGGAAGACGGGCTTCCTCGATCTTGTCGTATGCAGCCAGCAAATGCGGACTGGCCTTTGCCGACCCAATCTCCCCCAACGCCTCCGCGGCCGAACAGGCGACATTGGCATTCTCGTCCCAGAGCGCCGCGCAGATCGGCTCGACTGCTTGCGTGTCCCTGATGAGACCGAGTATGTCGACAATGAACTTCCGGACATCGTGGTCGTCACACGTAAGGTTTCCCACCAGCGCCGGTACGGCCTCGGCGCCGAACTTCACCAGAATCTCGGATGCCAGATTGCGGGTGCCGATATCATCGTGCGCCAGAAAGCGCACCAGCAACTGCGCCGCGGTGTTCCCCTTCATGTGGACCAGGCGGTCGGCGGCCAACTCCCGAATACCTAAGTCGGCGTCCTCGATCGCAAGCACCAAGCCGGCCACCGCCTCATCCTCTTTATAAGTGCCGAGCTCTTTGACGGCTTCCTCCCGCTCAAAGAAGTCCGGCGATTGCAGACGGGCCAGTAGGTCGCTTATCCGTTCAACGATTTCGGTCATGTGTCGTCCCCCTTCGCGGGCCTGCTCTCGGATCAGTTTGCTACCATTGCATGATAGGATGTCAGTGCTTCCTCTTCAGTCAGGAAGATTTCAAAAATGTGCGACAACTGAGTGATGTCGAATATCTCCTGAACATAACTGGCCAGGTTCGACATGGTGAGCCGACCCTTGAACAAGCGGATTTCTTTCATGATCGATACCAGAGCGCCCAGCCCTGAACTGTTGATGAACTCGACGTTGCTCATATTCAGATGAACCGACGTCACGTTTTTGGCCAACAGCTTCTTGACCTGTTCTTTCAACTGCGAGCCGCTGGCCAGATCCAACCGGCCATTAATCTGCAGCACGCTGACCCCTCCCTGTTCCCGAAGCGTAATTTCCATCTTATCCTCCGTGAGTGGATCGAATATGTGAATTCGTTGTCTTATCCCAATTTATGCCAATCGTTACATTCAGCCCGCCTGAGTCAGTCTCGGAGAACTCGACACGACTCGCGTAGTGTCGGATGAGGTCTATCCCCCGCCCACCTTCGGCCAGCAGCGCCGGAGGTTTCTTCCGACCAACTCTGGCCAGACCAAAGCGGCCTTCGTCCGAAATATCGGCAGTCATCGCGAATTCATTAACCTCCAGCCGCATCCGGATTAACTTCTTTGAATCATAGGCGTTACCGTGTACCAGCGCGTTGGTAAACGCTTCTGAAACAGCCAGCACAAAACGATGATGAATCGAAGCCTCAACCTGGTGCTTCCTCAGCACCGCTTCCAGATCATCAAGCATGATCTCTTCGGATTCTGAGGCCGATTGGTAGGTGAAATAGTACTCCGCCATGCCTAATCCACCTTCACCTGCAAAATCGTGAAATCGTCCCGGCTGTCCTCCGAGGCTCCCTGCGAGAACCTGTCAACCCATTCTTTAACCTTGAGGCAGAACTCCTTGGGTGACAAATCGATTTCATTGGCAAATACCTGCTCGACCCGTTCACGCCCGAACAAATTGTCCTGAGCATCGACCGCTTCCGTCAGGCCATCTGTAAACAGGAACAACCGGTCGCCCGCCGCTAGATCACGCCTTCCCTCTTTGAAATGTGCCCCGGGGAACTGCCCAACTATCGGTCCGCCGGCCGCTAATTCGACTATCTCGCCGCTCGAATTTTCCCAATAGAGTCCGGGAAGGTGTCCAGCGTTGCTAAACGTCAGGGTCTTGCCGGCCAAGTCGAACCGGCCGAAAAACAGGGTTACAAACATCTCGCGATCTTTGATAATTTCGCTGGCCAGGATATCGTTTAGCGAGGCCGCCAGATTGGCTACCGAAATGTCTGGTTGAGCTTTGATGATTGACTTGATGATTCCCGACGCCGCCGACATCACCAGCGCCGCCGGTACCCCCTTGTTCGATACATCGCCGAGCACCACGATAAAATTGTCGTCGCTGACTTTGACGATATCGTAGAAATCCCCGCCTACTTCTCGCGCTGGGAAATAAATGGCGCCAATTTCGGCACCGTGTATTTTCTGGAGGTCCTGCGGCAGAATTGTCTCCTGAATCTGGCGGGCAATCGCCATCTCCTGCTCCACCTTCTGCCGTTTGAGTTTGTCTTTGATCAGGAGCGAATTGTCAACCGCCACAGCCACAAAATTCAGCAGTCGCTCCAGGATCTCCTGATCCTCGACGATGTAGTTTCCACCGTTCCCTTTGTTGATTATCAACATGACGCCGAGGCATTTCTCCGAGGTTCTTATGGGCAGCGCAATTACCGTATTAAGCGAGATGCCGTCGTCGGACTTCAGGTTCAGGTCGCTTAGGATGATCGTTTCTTTTGAGGAAAAGCAGTAGGTTGACAAATCCATGTTGTCGCGGTACATCAGCGACTTGGCGAACTCCTCGCTCACACCCCACGAGACTTTGACCTTCAAACCCTCCGGCT
>DATKJY010000013.1:0-2275 GCA_035543175.1 Candidatus Acidiferrum sp. | reverse complement strand
GTGCCGGGAGATTCGGTCACGTTCTGGATCTGGTACAACACCGAGCAGGATTGGGACTATGTGTATGTCCAGGTCTCATTAGACGGCGGGTACAATTTTGTAAACCTTCCGGGCAACCTCAGCACGACAGCCAACCCGAACAATATGGACCTGGGCTACGGTATCACCGGAATCTCAGCCGGTTGGGTGCGGGGAGCGTACGATCTGTCGCCGTATTCGGGACGACAGGTAGTCATCCGGCTTGCCTACTTCTTGGATTCGAATACCCATGGGCTTGGCGTGTACCTCGATGATATCCATCCGGTCGATGTATTCGCGTCGCAGACGCAGGTGGCGGCGGGGATTCCGGATACGTTTTACAACTTCACGAATAAGCCGGCCGGTAACTACTGGTATCGTCTGACCGCCACCGATGCGCAAGGTCAGGAAAGTCGGCTGTCGGCTCTGACCACCACCACGGTTTATCAGCAGTATATAGTCGGCGATCTTAACGGCGACGGCACGATCGACATCTCCGATCTGTCAATGATGGTCGATTACCTGTTCGCGGGCGGGGCGGCGCCTAATCCACTGCTGCGCGGTGATCTCGATTGCAGCGGGAGTGTCGATATCGCGGATCTTTCTCGGATAGTCGACTACCTGTTCTTCAGCGCCTCGGCACCACACTGTCCGTGAGAACTTGCGTGACGTGATTAATCGGCGGGCCGGTTTGCACGAAAACCGGCCCGTTTTCGTCTGTACCTGATGCAAGATATTCAGTTGACAAGTCGCGTGGCTTGTCGCTATTTTTGGTTCCTGTGCCGTGGCGGATGGGAAATCGCCATAGCGCGGATAAAGACATCGATGAATTGTGGGTTGTGAAATATTCGAGGATGCTTTCATGAAGAGACGGGTACTGTTCACTGCTATCGCACTCTTGGCCGCACTGCCGCTGCTGGTGTCGGCACAGACAAAGACAAGTTCAGCTTCTACGACGTCCGATGAGCGGGACGCTCTCGAGGTGAGCGTCAATGCCGGTCTGGGCCTGCCGATGGGGGCGGTCAAGACCTGGAATGATACGCTGGGCGCCAAGTCGGCCATCGATCTCGGCGGTGAAGTCGGCATGTTCTTGGGCCAGAACTATGTTTTGGGTCTGCAGTTCAATTACTATCAGTTTGGAATCGACACGCAGAGCGATGCCAAGAGTCTTCACCATCGTCTGTATTCTCCCGCGCTCTATCTGAAGCGCTATTTCTTTGGCGGCTCGGATTTCGTGCCGTTCGTGCGAATCGGGGCAGGTCTAGATTTCCCCAAATTTGCGACGCTGATCAACGATGCGGGCTCGCTGAAATATCGTGAGCTATCCTATAACGCGAGCTTTGCGTTCGAGCTGGGCGCCGGAGTGTTTTATTATACTTCCGATTTCGGTGGCTTTTACGCTGAAGCGGGATACCACCAGGGATTTACCAACGGCGCTAAGAAATCGTACCAGAATCAGGACTATCGTTTTCCGGGCAACATCTCCAGATTCGATCTGCGCGCAGGTATCCGAGTCTTCTTCGGCTCCAAGTAGTCGCAGAGTGCGCGAATTCATAAACCCGCCGTCTCCGGCGGGTTTTTTTCTGTTTGCCCCATCCGCCAATGTCCGTTAGTTTAGTTTCATGAGACAGATTCGCATTCTGATTGTCGATGATGAGGTGCAGCAGCGCGATTTGCTCGGCGGATTCCTGAGCAAAAACGGCTACGAGGTCACATCGGCGGGTAATGGCGCCGAGGCGCTCGAAGCTTATCAGAAAGCATTCACGCCGATCGCCCTCATCGATCTCAAAATGCCCGGCATGAACGGGCTCGAACTGCTTACGAAACTCCGGGAGATCAATCCGTTCGTGCAGGTTATTGTGCTTACCGCGTTTGGTTCGGTCGAGACGGCAGTGGCGGCCATGCGGGCGGGGGCGTTCGATTATCTCACCAAGCCGATCGAGGATCTCGATGCGTTGCTCGTGAAACTCGAAAAAGCGCACGCGCAGAATCGATTGATTGTCGAGCACGAGGTGATGAGCGAGCGGCTGGCGGAAGTCTTTCCGACGTCGGAAATAATCGGCGAATCGCCGGCCATTGCCAAAGTGCGTAGTCTGATTTCGACCGTTGCGCCGCGTGAGGCGACCGTGCTTGTCACGGGGCCATCGGGGACGGGTAAGGAGCTGGTCGCGCGGGCGATCCATGCGCTTTCGCCTCGGGCAGAGAAGAACCTGGTGGCGATAAACTGCGCGGCGTTTCCGGAGACTCTTCTTGAGGC
>DATKJY010000012.1:0-6778 GCA_035543175.1 Candidatus Acidiferrum sp. | reverse complement strand
AGTCAGGTTGAGCGGCATATGCGCGTATACGGCGGCAAAGTTGACATTACAACTGATGGCGGCGCGATGCGATACCATTGACTTGCCGAATATTTCGATCGTCCCTTCGGTCGGCCGGAGAATGCCGAGGATCATGTTGATGGTAGTTGACTTACCGGCGCCATTCGGACCGAGCAGGCCCATAATCGAGCCGCCCTCGATAGTGAAAGAGATATGATCTACGGCTCGTACCGGACCATAGTCTTTGGTAAGCTGCTGGATTTTGAGGGCTGTTTCACCGGTCATGGCAATTGGTACGGATGGGATACGACTTTTGATTTACAACCCCGGACGGATGGCTCGATCAGAGTGTAAGTTCTGCAGAGCCCGCTGTCAGTAAATCAATCATAGCATCGACCTGATAACCGGCCTGCGCCGCTGCGGAAATAATGGCGTGGGCGTTTTTCTGCACGCGCCGGATGTCGATATCGTCGAGCGCTCCAGCCATATGGGCGGCCAGCCGCTGAATCAGCATTGAGGCGTCCATCAGCCGTTCGAGACGTTCCTTGGATAGCCAGAGGGTGTCGTTGTAGCGATTAACCTCGAGGTAATCGCGCACCGACGCATCGGTGAGCGCCCATCGCAGCGAAGTGCCGAGCTCGTCAGTCGAAGACTGCAACAGATCCGTATGGGTAGCGAGGATCTGAACCAAAACCGAATCCCAGTAGGCTGTGCCGCCGTCGACGGTCAATTCCTCGAAAACCTTGCGCACGACTTTCTGGATAAGCCAATGATCGATTCGGAATCCTGCGGCCATGATCGGCTGACGCTCCTCCAATTCGGATTTCTGTCCGGCCAGCGCACTCAGGGAGAGCCAGGCAAATATGGCATGACGAAGTTCACCGACCTCAAGGTGTGCAGGCTCGTCGGTGGTTGTCTCCACGGCCTCTTTGGAGGCCAAAGGAGCGGGGATTTTCTCTATAGCTTCGAGTCCGGTCTCGAACTGATCGACCAGCGTATTCACGGGCAGCGAAGCGCTCCCCGCCTGGTTGATGGCAGCATAGAAATGCGCGATAGCCGCCCGCAACTGGATGCGAACTGCCGATTCGTTGTTGAGTATTCCTCGTACGGAGGCCGAGTTCATGATATCGCGATAGGGCCGCACCGTCGGTTCGATTTGGAGTTCGCGATGCGCCTCCTCCATGTTCGGAACTCCTGAACCGGCCAGCCGCTGCTCCAGAGACCGCCAGGAGCCATCGACATCATGAATTTCGCGGAAATCGAGAAAGGCGTGGTACTGGTATGCGTGCAACTCGGCGAACATCCCCTGCTCGGCCATCTGGCGCCCCGGCCGAATATACTCGAGACCCGACTGGTAATCGCGGAAGACATAGAAGCAATCGCTGCTTGAATTCAATCCGAGCGCCTCACCAAGCGTACGGCGGACCATCATGGTCTCGTCCCCCTGACCGGCGTTCATAGTCGTGGACAAGTGGAAATTACCACGTGTCGTGTTGTACGCATTGTTGTAGAGAATGATCGCCCGCTCGTCTCCTGAGCGATTGGAATAGGCAAAGACGTTCTCGTCGACCCATCCATCGGGCGTCACGAAATCATACATGGCGAAATTCGACGCCCCGCTGAACAGCCGGCGACGTCGCATGAGCGGAAATATCTGCGCCTCGTGGCGGCGCACCATATCGTAGTCGACCTGTTCGTCCCAGTAGGACCGACGGTATTCCATACCGTATTTTTCGGAAAAGCCTTCGATCTGGCCGTGACCGAACATCGGCAAACCGGGCATGGTGACCATCATCAGGGCCACGCCGAAATATTTATCGCCGCGCCCGAACTGATCGACCGCGGTGCGCTCATCGGGGTTGTTCATGAAATTCACGAACCGCTTGAGGACCTCCGGACTGAATTCAAGGACGTTCCGGACGGTCGATCGGTATTTGGCGTTGTCCTCCATCTTCAGCATGTTCATGAAGGCACTGTTATAGACGCGGTGCATGCCGAGCGTGCGGACGAAGAAACCTTCCATCAGCCAGAATGCTTCGGCCAGAAGCAACGTATCCGGCTGCTCGGCAGAGATGCGGTCGACTACCTCTCGCCAGAATTCTTTAGGCATCAGAGCATCGAACGCACCCTTGGTCATGCCATGCTCGGCGCGCGAGGGAATGGCGCCGCCGTCCCCCGGTTGCGGAAACCAGAGACGTTGATAATGTTTCTTGGTAAGGGTCATGGCAGCGTCAAAACGGATAATCGGGAATTTGCGGGCGACGTGAAGAATAGTCTGGATCACGGCTTCACGCACCTCGGGGATGAGGAAATTCAGTTGGGCCGTGTCGTTCCACGGCATGCTGGTGCCGTCGTTGCCGTGATAGATATAGCGCGTGTCGCCGGTCCATTTGTCGATCCGCTTGAACACTACCGCAGCGTCGCGATGCTGCCAGTAGCCGTCTTCAATCTGGAGGCAGGTGCGCGGATCGTGAGAGAGATCGACTCCGGTGTACTGATAAACCGGGAACGGCGGGTAATTTGATTGCACAAACCAGTCGGGATGCTCGATCACCCATTTGGAATAAATACCGGTGTGATTAGGGACCATGTCGCTGGCCAACAGGATACCCCGCTGCTGCGCCCGGCGTTTGAGGTTCTCAAATGCCTCTTCGCCACCCAGATCGTAGGCGATGATATAATCGTAGAGCGAATATGCCGACGACGCTGCTTCCGGGTTCCCCATGATTTTCTTGATGGTTTGTGAGGCAGGTGAGCGCTCCCAGAGCCCGATCAGCCAGAGGCCGGTAAATCCCCAGCGCGCGAGCTGGTCGAGTTCCTCATCGGGAATATCGCTCAGCAGGTGGATATCGCGCTGGTATTTGCGTGAAAGCTGAAATAACCAGACATATACGCTCTTGGCGATCAGAACGGTGTTGGACATCCAGTCGGCATCGCGACTGAAGGCTGCCGGTTCGGCATAGCCAAGGTCAAGACCGGAGGCGTCGAAATCGAATCGCAACGCCTCGCTGGGCCCCGGTCCCAAACCTCGCATGGTCTGCTCTTCACGAAGGACATCGAGAGCGAGCAGAAGTCGCTCCAGGAGATCGAGCGGCAGGAAATGCGCCCAGTTCCTTCGGACAAAATCGAGCTGCGCGTCGAGTGAATCAGGACAGGCGCGGATGGGAGTGTAAAGACACTCAAATAAGGTCAGACCGACCGGACCAAACGGAGGCTGCGTGCTGAAGAATGATTCCAAACCGCGCACCATCGGCACATAGGGTGATTCTGTTTTCAAGTCGGCATCGTCGAACAGCACTTTGAACGGGCGAAACGCCGGGTTGATGCCTGAGAGAAAGAGCAGCACGAGCTCTCGCACGAGCGTGTCATGGGCCACCGGCGCAATCGGATGCTCGCGAATGAAATCGGCTTCGGATTGTGTTCCGCGGAGCACCACCGCGGGCGGGAAAAGCTTTACAAACGATGACGGCGGCAAAACGATGGTGGAAGAACCGTACTGTCGGCTTGTCCAGTCCAAACCCTTGCCAATCACGCCGGGCTGCTCGGAATGACAGTAGAGCTCTATTATGTACCTGAAGATATCCGTTAGCACACTGATTGAGGCCAATTGTCCGGCATGGATCGGGTCCGGCGTCTGAGCGCTCCGGACCCGTCGCTCATTGATTCGGGCAGAAAGCTTTCGCAGCAGGAGCATCTCTTTGGCCGACGATTCGGCAGTCTCCTTCTCGACGACAGTTGGAATATCCAGCCAATCCCAGGTCTTTCGAGACAGGTGGAAACCGAAGAAGCAGTAGCCGCGCAGTAGTTGTGATAGTCTGGCTTTGTCCATATTCATACTACGTCTGGGCTCATTTCCGGAAGTACCCTCTGAACAGATCCGCAGGTTGCAAGTTCACGAACACAACTTACGGAGCGGGTCAGGCTGACCGACACTACATCGGCAGATCAATCGTCCGGATAGAGTCTGACAAGCTTACGCGGCTTGAGGCTCGAAGTCAAGAGAAGTAACTCTATCCGGTCGATCGCCTCGCGCATGCCTAACGCTATCGCGGAAAGGCCTCCGGCTCGCTGGTGCGGTCACCTTTCCGATCGCCGCATAAGGGCTCTAAGTCTTGGACCGACAAGGAAATGCAGTGGCTCAAGACCACCCGGCAGCCTCACCTCGGGCTCATTTTGAACTGATCGGGTTTCGACTTGAGTACCTCGCGCAACCAGCCCTCCGGGTAACCCTTCTCTTCGGGACGGCCCTTTTCGTTCCGAACATATCCGTCGTTATACTTGGTTATCAGATACTCTCCAAGGTCCTTCCATTTGGCCACAACGTCTTCGGCATGCGATACGGAGTAATCGGACAAATAGTGAATCATGAGGTCAGGACTGGTCTTGCCGAGTTCAATCGCAGCTTTCTCGATCACGGGTTGCATGGTGAGGAAATCGCCTTCGATCCTGGATTGGACTGCCTGTATCTCCGGCACCATGTAGGAATATTTGAGATTGGCGAAATTGGCGACGAAGTTGAAAATCCACCATGCCGACTGCCATGAGAATTTCGACGGCGACCCCGTCACATAGGAGCGCGGTAAAGTGTCGATACTGCAATAGAGCGGCACGTAACAATTGGTATAGGTGTTGTCGTAGGCATACCAGAAGACGCCGCCGACCGGGTCAGGCAAGCCGGCCCTCGATTGTGAAACGAACGAATAAGCGGTCTGAGGCGTAGAAATGGAACGCTCCCACCCGTAGTCGACGCTGTCGACCGTCCACGTCATTGGACGGCTTCGATCCGGCGAGCCGAACGGGCCGGCGTCGACACCCTTGGTCATATCGTACGGCGTACCTTCGTAGTGGTCACGCATCAGGCTGAAAACATCGTGGACTGACAGCTTCTTGTCGGGTTTGATCCAGAGCGGATAAGGCTTGGCACCGGGGACGGCGCGATGCACATCGACCGGAAAATTCTGCGACGGGGCCGCGCGTCGAAAGATGCTCCAGACACGCGTATCAGAGTAGCGTATGTCTTTAGGTATCGACGGGCAGTAGGCGTCGCAGAAGCGAAACGGCTTGCCGGATTTGGGGTCGTAAAGTCCTTTATCGACGGCAAAGGAAATGACATTTTCCGAGTACAGGCAGTTCTGCGGGTCTTTAAGCGGGAATTCACCGATACGAGATCTATTGGCGTGGCAGGCGATATAACCATCAGGGACACGCATCGCGACCCATTCCGCTCCCTTGCCACCGGGCCCCGGGCCGATTATTTCCAAAATCCACGCCTCCGAAGTATCTCCAATTGAGATCGATTCGCCGGTTGACCGGTAGCCGTACTGGTTTACCAAGTCCGTTATCACTTTGATAGCTTCGCGGGCCGTCCTGGCTCGCTCGAGGGCTAAGCTCATCAGGTCCCAGTACTCAAGGAGGCCTTTGGGATTCTCGAGGTCTTTCAGACCATCGAAGGTGGTCTCGCCAATTGCAAGCTGGTGCTCGTTCATCAGGCCGATTACGCCAAACGTGTGCGGGACCTGCTTGACCCACCCGCGGACCTCACCGCTCCACTCCCTGATAGCGAGTGAGTCGCCGAAATTATGGTCGGCAGCCGCCGAGTGATTCAGACGGGGGAAGAACTCGCCGTCGCAAGTGTAGGTAATCATGACAGAGCCGTCCTGCGATGCTCCTTTAGATACCAGCATGCTCGTGCATGGGAAAACAGTAGAGGCAACTATCAACACAATGCCCGAGATCGTGAGTGCGACAATTAGCTGTAACTTCATACGGTGCGCCTTTCGAAAGTCTGCATTTCCTCCCTGTAAATAGCCACAAAACGAGACGTTTTGCAATGTGGAAACGAGTGTTACAGGCTCTTGGCTGTAGGTATTAGGTACCGAGGGAACGGAGATTAGCAGGAGATAGCGGCTGTTTCGTGACGTCCATCGTCAGGAATGACGCAGCACGCAATACAGAGGGGGAAGCACAAAAAACAGGAGCAGCGAGGATACACAGAAGCCGCCGATCACCGCGATGGCCAATGGTTGTTGCATTTGAGCGCCGGTACCCAAACCGAGGGCTAATGGTAACAGCGCCAGAATCGCCGCCAATGTCGTCATAATGATTGGTCGAGCGCGATTCTGCCCCGCACGAACCAAGGCTGTGTTCAGATCGTCGCCGGAGGCACGTCGTCGCTTGACTTCATGCATGACGAAAATTCCGTTCTCGGCCACGATACCGATTATCATAATTAGGCCGACGAAGCTCGAGACGTTGAATGTCACATTCGTAATCCATAGGCCCGTAACGACTCCGAACAGCGACAAAAGACTCACAATCATCACGGCCAAGGGAGCTGCCAGCTCACCAAACTCGAATGTCAGCACGATGAAGACCAGAATGGCTGCGGCCAAAGCCACGAGCAGCAAACCGCGAAACGATTCCTCTTGCGTCTGGTACACACCGCCATATTCGAGGCTCATTCCTTTGGGAATGCTGACAACAGAGGCGAGCTTCTTCTTGATATCCGCAATCGTGTGGCCGAGATCACGATTCTCGATGCGAGCTGTAACGGCTACCAGCTGGCGCTGACCTTCACGATCAATTTCCGTTTGACCGGTCGTTTTCTGGATGGTAGCGATATTTTTGAGAGGGACGAGTACTCCTTCCGACGTCACAAGTTGCACATCTTCCACTTTCGATATCTCGCGCCGATATTCAGCGGGAAATTGAACTCTAATAGGAACAAGCTTCTCCCCTTTCTGGACCTGGCTCTGCGCCTGGCCCTCCATGATCGTGC
>DATKJY010000011.1:0-7719 GCA_035543175.1 Candidatus Acidiferrum sp. | reverse complement strand
ATCATATCGATCAATTTCAATTCATCATCCGTCAAATCGGCCTTCGCAAGCAAATCCGGGCGATACTGCGCACACTTTTTTATCGCTTCCATCCGCCGAAACTTCTCAATCTCGGCGTGATTGCCGGACATCAGCACCTCCGGGACGCCTAGCCCGGCATAATCGGCCGGTCTCGTGTAGCACGGCGAGCCGAGCATCTGATTCATGTACGAATCGTTCAACGCCGACTCGAAATTCCCCAGCACTTTGGGGATCAACCGCGCCACCGCATCGAGCATCACTGCCGCCGCCGGCTCACCGCCGGTGAGGATATAGTCGCCGATCGAAACTTCTTCGATCTCATACAGTGACAGAATCCGCTCATCGACGCCCAAATAATGGCCGCAGATGATAGTCACCCGTTCGCATAGCGACCAGGCAACCGCGCGGTCCTGTTTGAACGTCGCGCCTGCCGCCGAGGTCAGGATGAGCCGCTCCTTGTCCGGGTCGATCTGTCCGTCATTGCGGTGCGGATACCCCAGATGCTTCAGGCAGAGGTCGAGCGGTTCCACTTTCATGACCATCCCGCCTTTGCCCCCGAACGGAGCGTCATCGACCGTGCGGTGCTTATCGGTGGCGAAATCCCGAAGGTCGATTATTTCTATGTCAAAGAGCTGCTTCTCAACCGCCTTCCCAATCAACGACTGCTTCAGCGACAAGGCGAAATAGTCCGGGAACAGCGTGATAATTTCAAACTTCATATGTCATCTGCGGTTCATTCGGTCTCCGACAAACCGTCCGTGACAATCCTGATCGCCCGCTTGTCAATGTCCACCCGTTTGACGAACTCCCCTGCAGCCGGGCACTCAACCTTCCGACCGTCGCCAGTGTCGATGATATACACATCGTTGGCCGGATACTGCTCGACATCGACCACCTCGCCGATTCGCGCTCCGGTATTGTCGTCATAGACGGTGCAACCGATCAGATCAAACACAAAATAGGTGTTGTCCGGAAGCTCGATCAGTTCGTTCCGCGGAAGCGCCAGGTCGCGGTTGACCATACGGGCGGCGTCCTCCGGACTGTCTATGCCGTCGAACTTGAGCACCGGGCGTCCGGACACCAGCCGGACCGACGCTATCGCACGTTTTTCCCAGGCTCCTCGGTTGCTGACAAAAATCTCCTTCAATCCTTCAAACCGCTCCGGGTACTCGCTGGTGGGGGTGACGTACATTTCACCGTTCACGCCCCGGGTTTTCCCCAGCCGGCCGATTGTTACAAGCTCATCAGATGCAACCAACTATTCAAGAATCTCCAAAACCGCACGTTTTCCCTGACGCGCCGCGACAGCGGTTAATATCGTCCGCAGCGACCGAGCCGTCTGGCCGCTCTTCCCAATCACCTTTCCTAGATCCCCTTGTCCCACCCTCAACTCGAAGACCGTGGTTCGACTCCCCGGGATTTCCGCAACTTCAACCTCATCGGGATGTTCCACCAAAGCCTTGACCACGTACTCAACGAAATCCTTCATGGTGCGCTCTTCCTTCTGA
The DNA here is from genome assembly GCA_035543175.1 of Candidatus Acidiferrum sp. Lineage (GTDB taxonomy): Bacteria > Zixibacteria > MSB-5A5 > GN15 > FEB-12 > DATKJY01. The sequence goes on along the minus strand of DATKJY010000011.1, from coordinate 6,190 downwards.
ATGGTCGTAGGCAGGTTCAGACGCTAGCTCAGGGTCATGTCTTCAATAATCCGGTCGTCCTCCCGGTCTCAAGTACTGGATAACCTGACTTATGTCGGTTAGTTGTCCTTCTTGGGCTCCTCGGCCGTTTCCGCAGCTACCGTCGCTTTCTTCATTCTCCGCGTCTTCTTGGGACGCTCGGTGATAGTATCTCGTAACACGAGCTGTGTTATGTCCTCACCCTTTTTGCCGCGAAGGTACTTCTCGGTGAAACCAACCTGGGCCAGGATCGATCCGACCGTGTCACTCGGCACGGCCCCCTGATCGAGCCACTTGGCCATCTTGTCTTCGGCTATCGAGACAACGGCCGGTTTCGGCACCGGGTTATACGTTCCCAGAAGCTCCAGGAAGCGTCCGTTCCGCGAGCGCCGTGAATCCGCGGCGACTATGCGATAAAACGGGCGCTTGGTTGCTCCCATGCGGCGTAATCTGATGTGTACCGCCAAACTAAAACTCCTCCATTCTTCAGGTGGTCCTTAACCCGGACCAGTCTTTTGGTATCTTAAACGCTTTCCTGTTTCCCATCTGATAGAACATCTTCTGCATCGCGAAGAACTGGTTGATTAACTGGTTCACCGCCTGCACCGAATTGCCCGAACCTTTGGCAATCCGCTTCTTGCGCGAGCCATCGATCAGTCGCGGGTTGCGACGCTCGGCAATCGTCATCGACTTGATAATCGCAGTCGTGCGTTCGATCTCTTTTTCATCGAACGTCATCCCTTTGAGTTGTTTGCCGACTCCCGGTATCATACCCAGAACCGATTCGAGCGGCCCCATCTTTTTAAGCTGAGCCATCTGATCCAGGAAATCCTCAAAATCGAACTGCGCCTTGAGGAGCCTTTCCTGCATCTGCTCCGCTTTCTTGAGATCCACCGTCTCCTGCGCCTTCTCGACCAGCGAGACGATATCTCCCATCCCTAATATACGCGATGCAAGCCGATCCGGATGGAACGGCTCCAGGTCGGCAAGTTTTTCTCCAACCGACGCTAATTTGATCGGGCACCCGGTTACGTGACGGATCGAGAGCGCCGCGCCGCCGCGCGAGTCGCCGTCGAGTTTGGTCAGCGCCACTCCGGTGACGCTCAAACGCTTGTGGAACTGCTCGGCGACATTGACCGCATCCTGCCCGGTCATGCTGTCGGCGACCAGAAGCAGCTCATCCGGTTTGACCAATGCCTTGATCTGCTCGAGCTCGGTCATCAGTTCATCATCGATATGAAGGCGCCCCGCCGTATCAAGAATGACGAGATCGACAAAATTCTTCGATGCATGCTTGACCGCTTCTTTGCAGATCTCCGGCGGCTTGGCGTTATCGAGCTGGAAATGCGCGACGCCGATCGAATCGGCGAGAACTTTCAATTGCTTGACGGCCGCGGGACGGTATATATCCGCGGCGACCACCATCGCCTTTTTATTCTTCCGCTTGGCCATCAGTGCAATCTTGCCGGCCAGCGTGGTTTTGCCCGAACCCTGCAACCCGCACAGCATATAGACGGTGGGAGTCTTATCGATTGGCGCTAACGGAACTGCCTTGCCGCCCAGCAATGTTACCAGTTCGTCGTGGACGATTTTGATAATCATCTGGCCCGGCTCGATCGACTGAAGGACCTCCGTGCCGACCGCCTTTTCTTCGACCGTCTTGACGAAATCCCGCGCCACCTTGTAGTTGACGTCGGCTTCGAGCAATGCCTGACGGACCTCGCGCATCGAATCCCGGATGTTTTTCTCGGAGAGTTTTCCGGCGCCGCGAAGTTTCTTGAATACGGCTTCTAATTTGTCCGACAGGTTCGCAAACATATATCTTATAACAGTTCAGGCACGCATTCGGGCTATACCACATTGTGTCCGGGATAATGCGTCTCCAGCGAAGAAGCACTTCGGGCTCAAAAACGGGCAGACCTCGGCCTTTGCGCGCAAGCCCGGTAATATATGGATTCCCTTGGGTTTGGCAAGGGGGGAATTACTCGAAACCAGAACCGATTTCGTCCTGAACCGCCCACGCTAATGCATTAACGGACAACGCATTACAAGCGAACACCCAACTGCCGCAGACTGATCTTGGGCCCTCACCAACCGCAGAATACAATTGCTCATTTGCCCGAAATCGGCTAAATTACAGCATAATCGGTGGAGGAGCACCGTTACATCGCAACATATTGCGGCCCAAACAGACAAGTCGTTTAGCACACAATTACCCCCGGGAGGCATTATGCGACAGTCCGCCGCGTGGAATGTTCTGTTACTCGTCACTGCCATCCTCATACTGGTTCCTTTGTCTGGTTGTGATCAAAAAGGGGAGTTCAATCCGATCAGGTCGACGGTGCTTGAAGTCCCGGAAGTGTATGGGTTCTGGGCCTATGACGCCAACGGCGTGCTAATAGGTTCGTGGGGCAAGCCCAGGTGGAGACCTCCCGAATACAGCTCACAGCCAAACCTGCAGGGTCTTACGTCGATAATTTATCCGAGTCCGGTCCGATCCTTCATTAGCAGTAATTTTAGATTTGCTGTGCCCGAGCAGTCTCGGGTGTGGATGTGGGCGGTGCGTGCGCTTGGACCGGCAGATATCGAGGCCCAGATAAAGAACGCCGTCGGCGCAACTTACGTGGTGCCCGGTGGCGCACCGTGCAAGGTGTTCCTGCAGGATAGCGTCTTCACAGCGGGCTATCACGAGGTTGTATGGGATGCCAAAGTAGATGGTGTCGGATTACCTCTGCCGACTGGATTTTACAGAGTCTATATCTACGCGAAGGGTTCTTCTAGAGTCTGGGAATCAACTATCGATTTCATACTGTGGATGGGAGAAGATTGCCATCTGATTCCATCTGAGTTGAGGCCTTATCTCAACTGTCAAAACATGGGGTGAGTGGGCGTACCCGCTTGGAAGTTAATCATCGATCCTGAAGGAGCAATACATGTCCGGTAAAAGTCATCTCACGCACGATCTGATTCTATTTGTCGGAGTCAGTCTGGTAGTAGCGACGGCACTGGCAGCGGCTGATGAAGACTACAACAAGTCGAAGGTCGGTATATCTGCGTCGCTGCAAGGTTCCCAGACTGACATACAACTTCCGATTTGGGCGGACAAGAAGGTCGTATTTGTGCCGTCATTTGGATTTACTTCGGTGAGCGGGGCAGTGACCGATGTGCGATTTGGATTCATGTTCCGCTATAACCTCAGATTCGGACGGTTGGTCCCCTATAACGGGATACGATTCGGTGTTCTCAGAACGAAGCCTCAAGGTGGCGATGCCATTGTTGACCAACTTCTCGGCGTCGCGGTCGGCGGAGAGTACTTCTTCGACCGGCATTTCAGCGCTGGTGTCGAAGCCCAACTGAACGCCGCGTTTTCCGATGATAACTCAACCCGATTCGGAAACCCGGGCGGAACCAATATTAACACTGCCACCGCTGCCAATGTGACCTTCTATTTCTAATCAGAATTGATTAGATTACTCAGTGGCCGGAAAAAGACAACTGAGTTCATTTGATGTTCGCTCGTAGACGCTTGGCGCTGTCTGCGCTTGGCGCAGTATTCGCATTGTACCTGATTCTATTAATCCCCGATTCAGATGCGCCCGTCCCGCCAAGACCGAACCACACCCCATTCGCGTGGAACCAGGACCAATATTGGTCGGCGCTCGAACAGCAGTTCAATGCGGCCCGTAAAATCGGATGCGACTCGCTCCGTATTCCCATCGCCGCCAAACTGGCGATCGCAAACGCGATTCTCGATTCCATCTCCGTCAGTTCACTCGCTCCCGACGCGGCAATCCTGTCACGCATGGAAACCAGTTTATTCGAATTAGGCCCGGCCCTCGGCGCCTGCCCCTCGCGTCTACCCGAGTACATTACTTTAACCACGCGACTCAGGCACGTCATCAAAGATCAATCCCGCCACTGGGACATGAACTCCGTCACCGCTCGTCAGCGCATGTATCGCTTGCTCTATGGCTCCCGGACCGCCATCGAAGAGGTCATGCTTCAGTCGCCGGACAGCCTCGTCCCGTCATTGACGCTTGCAGATGATGAGCCATCCCAGACCCCTTCCGCCACCGTCCTCGGCGTCACGATTCACAGCGGCGATATTCTGGTTTCCCGTGGCGGCGCGCCGACTTCGGCCCTTATCGCGCGCGGCAACGATTACCCCGGCAATTTCTCGCACGTCGCGCTCGTGTATGTCAACGACAAAACAAATGTCCCTTCAGTGATTGAATCCCATATCGAGCGCGGGGCGGTGATCTCCACTCTCGATGAGTACCTCAAAGATACCAAACTCCGCGTCATGGTGCTTCGCCTGCGAAGTGATTTCCCGGCCCTCAGGAATGACCCAATGCTTCCGCATAAGGCCGCATTGTATTCCTACACTCGCGTCATGGCTGGCCACATCCCGTACGATTTCGCCATGGATTTCACCGATTCGACTAAGTATTTCTGCTCCGAAGTCGCTTCAGCGGCCTACCAGAAAGTCGGAGTCAAGCTCTGGATGGGGATCTCAAGTATGTCTACCCCCGGCGTCATGTCCTGGCTGGCGGCGTTTGGGGTGCGACATTTCGAGACGCAGGAGCCTTCTGATCTGGAATACGATCCCCAACTCCGCCTCGTCGCCGAATGGCGGGACCCGGAAACACTCCGCAAGGACCATTTCGATAACGCCGTCACCGATGTTATGCTGGAAAGTGCCGAAGCAGGGGAGAGGCTCGGCTACGACTGGTACATGCTCCCGGTCGGTCGGATCGCCAAGACCTACAGCTGGATCCTGAATCGATTCGGCGGGGTAGGGCCGGTCCCCGAAGGTATGAGCGCCACAGGCGCCCTTCGCGACAAGTGGTATTCACGAAAACACGACCGAATCAAGTCTCGTTTGATGGTTATGGCCGACGATTTTTGGCGTAAATACGCCTATTTTCCGCCCTTCTGGGATTTGGTGAAGCTTGCCCGCCAGGCCCAGTCCGAGTAGGTTGGTTCGGTTTCGATACCGTTTTTTATTGACTTGACCCAACGGGGGTCTATCTTTTCGGCCGTAAGCCTCATTAAAATATGGAGATCGTTAGGGACGGCACTGAACGTTCGAGTCGTGACAATAACTCTTAATGGATGAATAAGGAGGAACTGGTGAAACCTAAGTTAATTGGATTGCTTCTCATTCTGACGCTTGTCGGCGCCGCCGTTTATGCCGCGGACGTCGCCAGCAGTCGGCCGCATGTGGCCATTTACTACGATAACACAGCTCCCGCCAAAGCCGCTCTGTCGGCTACGGTAGATTCGGACAACGATGGTGTCCCCGATGCGCTCGAAGCCCGTCCGTTCGACGCCGGCTATTACAAAAACCAGACTCCGGCCAAGATCAACAGGCTCGAGCAGGCGGAATCCGCCGACAGCGACCATGACGGTCTCCCGGATCGGCTCGATGTTCGCCCGGCCGATGCCACTTACTACGACAACACTGCCCCCGCCAGGGCCGCGCTTTCAACTACCGCTGACAGCGACAACGACGGAATCCCGGATGCCGCCGAGCCGCGCCCGTTTGACGCCAACTACTATATGAACAATGCTCCGGCCAAGGAAGACCCGCTGGCTATGGCGGAAGACGTCGATTCCGACCACGACGGCCTTCCGGACAAATATGATAACCGTCCGCACGACGCCACCTACTATCAGGCCGCCCCTGCTGCGCCCAAAGTAGAAGAAAAACCGGTTCAGAAACCGGTTGAGCAGCCAAAAGTCGTCGACAGCGATGGCGACGGCGTCCCGGACAATCTCGACAAGTGCCCGGATACACCCAAGGGTGTCAAGGTCGACGCCAACGGTTGCCCGCTTGATTCGGATGGCGATGGCGTTCCGGATTATCTCGACAAGTGCCCCGATACGCCCAAGGGCGTGGCGGTCGACGCCAACGGTTGCCCGCTTGATTCCGATGGTGACGGAGTTCCGGATTATCTCGACAAGTGCCCGAATACACCTAAGGGCGTGCCGGTCGATGCCAACGGTTGCCCGACTCTGATCAAGAAGGGTGAAAAGATCACGCTGCATATCGAGTTCCCGACCAACTCGTATGAGATCGACGCCAAGTCCAAGGACATACTCGACGGTGTCGCCAAGACGATGACTGATTTCCCCGACATCAAGGTGGCGATCAGCGGGTACACCGATG
>DATKJY010000010.1:0-4313 GCA_035543175.1 Candidatus Acidiferrum sp. | reverse complement strand
GCTCGGGCTTAACGATGTAGCGATAGCGCATCGGAAGGTCGATGACATGGGGAGCGGCATGGCCGGTCACGAGAAGGGGGATGGGGCTTACGTGCTTTCGCGTCGACCGGCACTGATACAGTTCAGCTCAAGCATCGGCGGCGTACAGCCGTATTTTCGAAGTGATATCGAACTGTACGACAATCCGGTCTTTCATGAGCAGTACTCGCTCAAGACCGTTTGGATTCCCGATATTATGATGCGGGTGGCGTTCTACGTGCGGAATGATTTCCCATTTCCATTTCAGTAGTCCGGCTCCTGAGGTTATAGCTCTTCAACTTGAGGAGTTTCGGGCTCTATCAGGCTGTATTTTTTCCACTCATCGCCCATAAGAGCAAGGCCTTCGTTATCGGCGTCGTATGCCGAATCCCGAGCGACGAGGACGCAAATGTCGTCATACACGACGGCAGAGATGCCTTTGGATTCCAGCGCTTCCTCGACCAGCGTAGCGGTCGCGTGCGAGGGGAACTTGGCGAGAGGTATCCACTCCCGTTCGTCGTTAGGCACATCAAACTCTTCTTCCGGTTCCGGCGGCAACGAGGACACCAGCCAGGCATCGCAGTCCGGGCATTTGGTCACGTCGGGCTGATACTCATAGCGGCATTTGGGGCAGAAGGGCATAGCAACTTTTCTGAATACTTAACGTCCCGGTCTTCGTCGTTCCAGAAATGCCCGAAGAGCCTGTATCGCCTCAGGGGTGCTCAATTGCTTTACGAGAAGGTCGGCTTCCTCGGAGATCGCTCTCTGAACACTATCTGACCGAGATCTCTTCAGAAGCGCTTTAGTCACCAGTACCGATGATGTTGGCTTATCGGCGATCTTTCTGGCCTGCTCTTCAGCGTACGGAACGACCTCAGAATCGGCGCAAATTTCGTTAACCAAACCCATCTCCAACGCCAGTTCGGATGAAAAAGGCTGGCCTAAGAGCAGCAATTCGGCAGCGCGGTGGTGTCCGGCCAGTCGGGGAAGGAGGTAGCTTGAGGCTGCTTCCGGACAGAGACCCAGGTTGATAAATGGAAGCATGAAGGTTGCATGCATGCCGGCGTAGACCAGATCACAGTGCAGCAGCATGGTGGTGCCGATGCCAACGGCATGCCCCACCACGGCGGCAACAATTGGTTTCCTGGCGGCGCCGATAGTTTTCATGAAGCGGAAAACGGGGCTGTTTTCATCGGCAGGCGGAGATTCGAGAAAATCTTTCAGGTCATTTCCGGCAGTAAAGGAATCATCGGCGCCGTATATCAGCATTACGCGGACTTCGGGATCGGCTTCGGCCTGAACGATTGCCGCTGCCAAGTCCGAATACATCTGCACGGTCAACGCATTCTTCTTCTCGGGGCGATTCATGACAATGCGGAAGATGCCGGCGTCGAGCTCGGTCAGGACAAGGTTGGAGGGCGTCAGGGGCATTATCTGAGGGATCTCCTAATCGCCAGTCGGCTTGATACCTGCTGGTTCGACCAAAAGAACGACCGTTTTCTGCGGTGCACGAGGTCGGTGCATGATGCCACGAGTGATGGTGACTCCTTCGTGTCGCCGCAATTGGATTGTTCGGTACTCCAGGTCAATCAGAAGATGGCCGTCGAGCACAAAGAAGAACTCGTCATCGTTGTCGTGTTTGTGCCAGTGGAACTCGCCCTGGATAATAGCGACCCGGACGACGCTGCTATTGACCCTGGTCAGCGCCTGGTTAAACCACTGATCGGTGCAGGCGGCGACCACGGCCGAAATATCGATCAGCTCCAGGTGGTCGTACTTAACGTTGAGATTGATGTTGTATTTCTGTGGTTCAGTCATAGCACTTCCATGCTAAGTACGTCAGAACCGGCCAAAAAACTTCGCCAGTCCCCGGTGGAATTTGTGAATGCCGCTGACCGGCTGGGCATACATGAGTATGCACTTGCGGCTGACGGTCTTTATCCCATTTTCTTGAGCCTTACGCACAAGCGAGGAGTAGTCGTTACCTAATTGAAACCAGAGATGGGTCATTTCGGCGGCTATGGCGTCATCGACAATCGGCTCAGCAAATTTAGGCGAAACTACAATGACCGCCGCTTTGACATCGACCTGGACCTCCTTGAGGCTGCCGTAGCAGGTGTCGCCGGCGAACGTCTTGCGAGTCGGATGTACGCCGTAGACCGTGTAGCCGTGACGTTTCAGGGTCTTGTAAATTTCGCCGCCGAATTTCTTGTCGGAAACGCCGACGACGGCGAGTTTGCTTTGGGTGGAGATGAATTGGATGGTATCGTTCATAGGTCACACTCACTTTATGCGAGCGGTTGCCATCACTTCATACCATACTGGAGCAACCGGCCGTTGTACTCTTTCAGGGAAGCTATGGTGAGCTTCCATTCAAGACAAGCTAATAAGGCCTCGTTGAAATGCTTTCCGTGCGGGTGATCTTTCATGAAAGTGTCAATTGAATCGATTACTTTCTGACAGACCAACCATTTCTGTTCGTATGTTGCCGGTCCGTTTATTACTGCTTTGGCGTGGATCTGCAAGTCTGCCAGGACGAACCATTCCGATTCCTCGTCCAGCTTCTTTGTGCAGGAGACTACAACCAGTGCCAATGCAACCGCAATTAGAAGCGTCATAGAGGTGCGCATCTTCGCCTATCCTTTCGTCACGAAAACTGAGAACATTCCCTCCGACCCATCTCAGTACCCCCGGCAGGACTCGAACCTGCTACCCTCTGCTTAGAAGGCAGATGCTCTATCCACATGAGCTACGGGGGCTTCTGTGCATTCTCGATATCCTAATTTAGCGAGCGCCAAGCAGCAGTTCAACTGAAAACTTAGGCGTCGCTAACCTGCTTCCAGGTCTCTGGCCGGAGATCGTCGGCGCGCGCGATGTACATACGAGTTGGGCGGCAGCGTACGGTGGATACAAATTGTCACAGACCGGGACAAACGGAAGGCCATTGTGAAACACGCCGGTTTCATAGGGAAAGAACAGTGGAGGAAGGCGGTGTTTTTGCTCCCAGGGAGCGCACGTACACAAAGACACGGACAATTTCGAGACTTGCCCGTATAACGAATCGGGTATATTATAGGCGCTCCATGTGGCCTATGCGCGGAGATTCAAGCTGCGCTGAACGCGAAAGAGGAACGACGGAAATGAAAAAGTTAAGATTTTGGGCAATTATTCTGGGGCTGGTCATAGTTGTCGTAGTAGCCTGGTATTGGTTTGGAAGCAGTGCCAACAGCAAGGTAGTGTACAGGACCGACAAAGTTGACAGGGGAACGATCCTGGTTAGCATCACGGCCACCGGAACGCTGGACGCGGACACGACTGTCGATGTCGGTACCCAGGTTTCCGGCACCATAGCCAAACTGTACGCTGATTTCAATTCCGTGGTGAAAAAGGGGCAGTTGTTGGCGCAACTCGATCCAACCTTCCTCCAGGCCAATGTCGAGCAGCAGCAGGCGAATGTCGACCGGGCCCAGGCGTCGGTCGACGATGCTCAGCGAACCTACAAGCGGACCAGTGATTTGTTTGCAAAGGGGCTCGCCGCCCAGTCCGATCTTGACGCTGCGACTACTGCGTTGCAGACCAACCAGGCTGCTCTTCGCCAGGCACAAGCGGCTATGTTGGGCTCCAAGGTGAATCTCCAATATGCGACTATCTATTCACCGATTTCCGGAGTTGTGATTTCGCGAAATGTTGATGTCGGTCAAACGGTAGCCGCCAGTCTCTCGGCGCCGACACTCTTTCAGATTGCCAACGACTTGACAAAAATGCAGCTTCAGGCCAGCATCGACGAAGCCGATATCGGCAGCGTCAAGGTAGGGCAGCACGTGACGTTTCGAGTCGATGCCTACCCGGATCAGGACTTTGTCGGCAGTGTTCGCCAGGTACGGCTGGCGCCGGTCACGACACAGAATGTCGTAACCTATAACGTAATTATCGACGTCTCTAATCCGGATTTGAAATTAATGCCCGGTATGACTGCGACCGTGACGGTCGAGGTCGACCGTCGTGATGATGTCGTGCGAGTCCCTCTCCAGGCATTGAGATTTACTCCGCCCAACGTGCAGTTGGCATCGGTCGATCAATCGTCGCCGGCACCAGCTGCCGACCCGGATAGTTCGGGTAACGGGCGCCAACATCACTGGCGCGATTCGACTGGAGCCGGAGGCGGCGCCCAGGCGGCAGAAGGACAAGGGCGTTGGCGTCAACGAAGTGACTCGGCTCACGGCGGTCAGGCGGGTCAGGTGGCTGCAGGCGGATCACATTCGGGTCAGAAAAGCGCGAATTTTGGCCGCGTGTGG
>DATKJY010000009.1:0-5887 GCA_035543175.1 Candidatus Acidiferrum sp. | reverse complement strand
AAGTCCTCCGTTGTGTTACCCGATCCGAGCAAGAACGTGACCGTGCCAGAAGAGAAGAATTAGAGTAGCCACTGCAATCAAGACCCACCGTGACCGATGCGCCGAAGGTGATCGACGGCGTGATTCAGAATCAGCCTCTCGCAAAGACGCCAGGGCTACAAAGAAGGATTTTCTTGGCGTCTTGCGAGAGTACTTATACGCCCACAATTATCGGCATCGAACACTTCGTTGACCCTCGAGGCCCCGCGGCGTAGAGTGGCCGCTGAATCAGAACCGACATAATCAATAACGGGGCCTCCCCCGTTGGCTGCTCACGGGGCAGGCACAAAATGCGGGAGGGAGCCATGTCCATCCAGTCGCTGTGGCGCGCAGCGCGCCTCGTCGTCTCCATCGTTGTCTTTATCCTGGCGGGTATGCAAACCGCCGCCGCCTACAAGATCACCGAAGGCGAGTTCGCCGGTACCGACCTCAACTTTTACGGGCAAATCAATCGCATGCTGCGCTACGGTAGCGATGGCGACCACTCGGATTTCCAGCAACTCGATAACGGCACCAATCAGACCCGAGTCGGCATTGCCGCGAGCACTACCAGCGGATACGGACCGATTCAACGCTGGGGCGCGAATTACGAGTTGGGGATCACGTCGAATCTCTCGACCTACGTCCCGCTCAAGAGTTCGGGGCCGTACAACGTCAGCCAGTCGCCCTTTCAGACCCGAATCGCCGAGGTCTGGGGCGAGGGAAGGTGGGGCAAGCTGTCGCTGGGACAGGGTAACGGCGCGGCGCGATTCGCGGGACGGACCGATCTGTCAGGGACCCAGATGACTAACGGCAACGACTTTCGCGGCGCGAGTGCGACCCAATTCAGGGATTCCAGTGGAATCGCGCGCGGCGACGTCGATGATGTGTTCCACTTCTACGAAGGTCTGCGCGACGATCGGGTGCGCTACGATTTGCCGACCTGGCAGGGGTTGTCCGCATCCGTCAGCATGGGCACCGATCAGGAACGTGAGTTTGGCCTGACCTACGGCGACACGGTGGGCGCGCATCATAACTCGTTCGACGAATCCTCTTCCTACGCCGACTCGTCCTGGTACCACCGCTGGTACGATTCCAAAGTGGCCGCCTCCCTGGGCTACAGTGAGAACATCGATATCAACTCGGTTTTCCCAAACTCCACCAGCTCCGGCTACTCGATCCTTTACCGCCGGCAGCTGGCCGCGTCGGCGTCCATACTTCACCCCAGCGGATTCAATCTGACCGCGGCATATGGCCGGCAATCGCCGATCGGAATTCCGGCGTTCACGACTTCGACCATCAATCACAACAACAACAGCGCCTGGTACCTGAAGGGTGGTTATCGATTCGGTTCGCATGCTTTTTCGATCGACTACGGGCGGTCGGAGGGCGTGCGCGATCCCCAGTTCACCGATGAGAAGGTCAATGGAATGCACTGGGGCGCCGGCTATAACTGGGAGATGGGCGCGTACGATCTCTATGGCGGGATTCGGCAGTTCAAGATGGAGCGCCACGTCGCCGGCGCATCCGACCCTCATGCCATCGACACGGTCACCGCCGGAGTGCGGATGCGATTTTAAGCGGGAGGGGACTCCGTGCGCCGCCAGGATTCCCGTCTGACCGGCGTGGTCGCATTGGTAATGGCGACATTCTGTGCTGGATGCGTCAGCCTGCCCGCCGAGGTTGCGCGAGAGCTCTCAGCGCCCAATGGTGCGCGTCCCGATAACTATGCGTTGAGGCCTCCGGTCGAGTTCGCCCGGGTGCCGCCGCTGCCGGCTTCCGGACAAGCGCCGTGATGTCTGTTGCCGCGCGATTTCCGCAATGGTGCTGGCTGCTATGCGCGACAGCGTTACTGAGCGGGTGCGCCCAATATCCGGTCAGGGTCCTCGAGAACTTCTCCGAGCCGAAGGCGGCTCACTCGTTCAACGGTGTCGCCATCGACTCGGGTGACATCGTCATCAGTCAGCCCTATGGTCCGCTCAGTCTGTTCTTCGCCCTGTATCCCCGGGAGTTCCAGCCCTACATGCATGCGGGAGTACTGGTCATCGAGGATGATCGGGCGTACGTCTATCACGCCATGGGCGTCATCAAACCCGCGTTTGGAGGACCGCCCACCCGATCCGTCGGCGGCGGCATATTTCGCACGCCGCTCGACGAATTCATCTACGCGCAGCGCTACGTCGAGATCTTTCAGCCGGATCCAGCCATCGAACGGGCGCGGGTCGTCGCCTTCGCCCGGGCCCAATACCGCAATGGCACACCATTCGATCCCTATTTCGATTCCGAAGATCGGCGGCGGCTGTATTGTACCGAGTTCGTCGCGGCGGCGCTGGAAGCGGGCGGCGCCGAACCCTTTCCGGTGCGACCCAACCGGGTCAATCCGTCGCTCCAGATGATAAAAGAATGGCTTGGCGTACGGGCGAACGGATCGATTCAGGCCTCCGATCTCATCATCGGTTATCGACACACTGCAACCTTCAGCGCCGAGGATTCACTGACACGCACGCGACTGCGCATCGCCGCCTATCGCGAGATCTATCGCCGGTTCACGCCGGATCAGAAGCTTGGGAACGTGTTCCAGTGGGACGGAACGCGGCTTGAATTCCGCGACTCGGTACACGAGTTCCTCGCCGCCGCTCTCGTCCTGTCCGATGATGCGGCGAACCCTTCGCCTGATGAGATCGACGCGGCGGTCGCGGCCTTGGCCCGGAAGATGTTTGGTGCGGTGCAAATGCAAGCCGCCAACCAGCATTGACATCCGCGAACAGAGATCTTTTCCCGATTGGCGGAGGACAGAGTCTGGACTTAAATCGACTCTCCCCTTCTTCCCTGCTATCAGCGTAGAATACAGGAATTGGCCGATTTTACCCAAACTTTTAGCCTTCCATGCAGGCTAACTCCCGAACAACACTGACAAATTTCTGCCAGTTTAGAATCCGACCAATGCTGGGAGCAGGGAATTAACAGGGAACCTCAGGCCCCAGGTACATAAAATTAGGAAATTTGCATATGAAATTGCCATTACAAGTTGTGTTTCGCGGTATGAGCCCATCCCAAGCGGTCGAGGCAAATGTCCGGGAGCATGTTGAGAAGCTCGATAAGTTTCACCGCGGCATTATGAGTTGTCGTGTGATAGTCGAACAGCTCCACCATCATCATCATCAGGGAAATCTGTATCATGTACGCGTGGATTTGAAGGTACCAGGCCGCGAGTTGGTCGTGAACCGGGCGCCTGGGGCGCACCATGCGCATGAAGACGTTTACGTCGCGATTCGGGATGCCGTTGACGCAATGCGCCGGCAATTGGAAAACCATGCCCGTCGCCAGCGCGGAGCCGTCAAAGCGCACGAGACCCAGCCACACGGACGCATCGCCGAGATCTATCCAGAGCAAGGTTACGGCAGGATAGAAACTTCCGATGGCAGGCTGGTGTATTTCCACGAAGACAGCCTCGTGGATGGTGATTTTTCTAAACTCGCTATCGGCACAGAAGTGCGCTTCTCCGAAGAGCAAGGCGAGCAGGGTCCACAGGCAACCACGCTACACGTTGTCGGAAAACATCATGTCGTCGAATAGGTAAAAACCGTGTTTCAAGTTCGCCGTAGGCCTCAGTTTAGAGATATGGCCTGTCCGCCGAAACCCCTTCGGGGTTATCAAGTGCGGTTCGCAACGCCTTCGCGAACGCTTCTATATGCGGGCGATAGGTAGCTATTGCGTCTCTTCTCGAACTTTCATTTATTGGAGATGCGACCGGAATTTCAATATCCATCCTGACAGGACTGCGTTGCCACAATAGTTCAATTTCGAGAAATCCGGTTAAGTCGTGACTGCTTGGAAAGCTATGAATGTGGATGTGCGGTTCTTTTTTCATACGTCCTCCGGGCTATTTCCATCTCGGGGTGCACAGCAGTTCTCCGGCGCGATTGGGGTCGACCTCATAACCCAGTATTTATTGGTGGGGTATCAATTTCGATCTTGAGTTCGGCGCCCACCGTGCCACTTAAGGTGTCTGTTACGTTAGGTGGTTGAATCCAATCTCACCATACGCGTTGAATGCTACGCCGGTTATCGCGGCGACGAAACTCCTGTGCGCTTTTTCTTGGGTCGCCGTGGCATCGAAGTGGTTGAGGTCGTGGACCGCTGGCTTGATCCCAAGCATCGCTACTTCAAGGTGCGAGGCGACGATCAAGCAGTCTACATTTTGCGCCACGACGTGCCAGAGGATAAGTGGGAATTGGTGGTTTTCGAGCGAGGCGCCACCAACCCAGCCGAGTCGCCACCCAAGTGAAATCTTCCACGCACGCCTTCTTAGGGCGCTGACAGAATGTTGGGCGACACGGCATGCGTGGAGTTCTTGCAACGGGTTCTCCCAAAATTGCACATGCGGTGCATCCTTTGCGCTGTGAACGGCATCTTGAACAGCTCGCAACCTTGCCCGGATGGCAGAGCCGCATAAACGTCTATCTCCTGGACGTTCAGCGCCGAGGGAAACGTGCGTCCACCGTCGGGCCTGTTCACGCCACAAGCGGCCCACAATAAACTAGACAGAAGTGTGAGCGGTAACGCATCACCGGCGAATTCCCGAGTCGAATGGCGCCCTGCTAGCGCTTCCATCAGGGGCAAACCGCCGTGTTTGTCAGGCGACGGTAGTGCTATGGAGGATGGCGAGTCGCCTTTTGCCGGTTTTGGTCTAAGTCGTCCCATTGCTGGCGGATGCGGCAGTCAGGCCGGGAAGCCCGAATTGGGTGGTTGCCCGGTTCACGCCCTTGGCTGCCCACAGAATGTTGGATGTCTCCTGCAGCGTCAGGTCGGCGGCGCTAAGCTCCCGTATGGTCCGCCGCGCGAGCAAGGACTGATAGACCGAT
The DNA here is from genome assembly GCA_035543175.1 of Candidatus Acidiferrum sp. Taxonomy (GTDB): domain Bacteria; phylum Zixibacteria; class MSB-5A5; order GN15; family FEB-12; genus DATKJY01. The sequence continues at coordinate 1,004 of DATKJY010000009.1, read as the reverse complement.
TTCCCGCCGGGATCAACGGGGGGAGGAAGGTGAATAACTTTGTCGCTGCTCATTAAATCTAAGTCATAATGTTGCAGCAGCGTTTGCACCCGCGCGTACACCAGCCTGCCGTCGGAAGCCTCTATCCTGCCGAAGGCCTGGTCCGGGTGGATCTCGACGATGCGCCCGTGCGGCTGGGCCTTATGCAGTTTGACGTCGCCGCGACGGCGGCGGACATGATTTTCCAGCCGCCGGCGCGTGGCGTCGAAGGCATCGCGGATCACGACGTACACGTCCTCGTGTGCGTGATGAGAGTCCGGCGACCGGCTGACGACCAATTCGCCGCCCGGAACTTTCAAGTCCACGCGGACATGATAGAGATTTCCCTGATGATGATGCCGGTGGAGCTGCTCGACCATGACACGGCAGCTCATCACCCTATCGTCGAACTTTTCGAGCCTTTCAGCGTGTTCTCGAATATCGGCATCGATGGCCTCTGATCGCGCCATCCCCCGATATACGACCTCCAAAGGCAATTTCATAACAATGTCTCCTTGTGGCGACGAACCCATTCTTTTGCCTTGGCGATACCAATACGAATCGCCTTGCCTTCGTCCATGCCCTCCGCCAGCAGGGCGTTGGCGATTTCTACCGCCTTCTCGCGGACGAGTGCGGGTAGATGACGCATCGAGTCGGGATAATGTATTTCGTCCCAAGGGGTCATTTTCAGTGTGTCAATCAGAAACCAGTTTCCAAATATGTCCTGTTCTTAGTAGAGCTTGCCTATTATCTCGCGTTGTCTCTGGCCATATTCATCATTTGAACACCGGCTTCGGCGTGGCCGTGGTCGATGCGGGAAGAACTGGCAGTTTCAGCGCCTCCTCGGGTATCTGCCCTTCGAGGGAGTGCAGGAACGCGTCGATCAGATCGACTTCGTCGTCAGACAATTGCGTTCCAAGCTGCACCCGACCCATGATCCGGATCGCCTCTTTGAGATCCCAAATGGATCCATCGTGAAAGTAGGG
>DATKJY010000008.1:0-6396 GCA_035543175.1 Candidatus Acidiferrum sp. | reverse complement strand
CCTACGATAAGATCGAAGAAGCGCGTCTTCCGGTAGTTGAGGCGCTCGGCAAAATCGGCGATCCCGGGACGCTTGACCATCTCTACAAATGTCTTCAGTCCGAGGATCCGGTCATCCTGTTTGCGGCTATCGATGCGATCGGCAATATCGCGCAGCTGTCGTCGATTCCTCATCTGGTCGGATTCCTAAATGGCCAGGACGGTCCTATCGCCGAGACAGCCATGATGGCGGTCATCACTATCAGCTCGAAGAATGACGGGAGAATAGAATGCGATCTGCCGCTTGATCGCTTTGCCACGTTTCTGTTTGACGGCATCAAACGCGGGAACAAGAGGATTACCGATTTTACGCTGTCGCGTCTCTCGCACTGGTTTGGCTCCGACGTTATCAACGGCCTGCTCGATGTGATCGACGTCGTCGATGAGGATCGGCTTCGCCGAATCTCCGATATATTGGCCGGAATTGGGGCGCCGGCGGGACGATTGATTGTAGACAAGCTTCAAACTGCTACCAAGAGCGCCAAGCTGCGATTGCTGGAGATCATAAAGGGGTTCATCGATGAGGATCTGGCGTCGAGACTCGTGAGCGTTCAGGATGATTCTGATCCGGACGTTCGCCAGCAGTTGGCCTACGTGCTGGGAGTTTCAGGGTGCACGGTGGCCGTGCCTCGGTTGAGGCAACTGGCCTTAGATTCCAACGGCCATGTGCGCGCGGCGGCGTTTTCGGCGCTGGGCTGGCTGAGCTCAGAAAATGACATCGATTTCATATTCGGTGGCCTGGAAGATAAGTACGCCGACGTGCGTGAAGCATCGATGGGGGCGCTGATTGTTATCGGCGGCCCGAGAATTGTCGCGAAATTTAATGCCGACCTGTATCACGAGGATGTGGAGCGGCAACGGTTAGCCGTGACCGCGTTGGGTATGATTGGCGAACTCGACGTGGTGGAACCGTTACTCCGGGCCATCAATCATCCGGACGCGACGGTTCGCAAATCGGCAATTAGTTCGCTGGCCAAGCTGGGCAGTTCCGAAGCTGCAGGGCCCATGACTCTGGCGCTGAATGACGAGAGCACGGCCGTTCGGAAAGCCGCGGTGTCGGCGCTCGTACAACTTCGCGGATCCGCAGCCATTCATGATATTCGGTTCCTGCTTGAGGATGAGGACGTCTGGGTTCGCTATCATACGATCAGCGCTATTGCCGATCTCCGCAACCCGGCATTTGCCGAGTACATCATACCGCATCTTGATGATTCACAGGACATCATTAAGATAGCGTGCGCCAAAGCGCTGGCCCAGATGGGGGCATCCGAGGCGCTGCCGGCGCTCACTCGCCTTCGGCAGGAGAAAAATGAAGACGTGCTGCAGGCGGTCGATACCGCGATGGCTCGTCTGGAGAGTGTGCGGTGACGTCACAACCTTCCATACTGGTGGTAGATGACGAGCTGCTCATCCGGGACCTGTTGTATGATTTCTTCAGCAGCCAGGGCTGGAGTATCGCCGTTGCCGAGAACGGGGTAAAAGCTCTCGAGGTGATGAAGAATCGACCGGTCGATGTCGTCCTCACTGACATAAAGATGCCGGAGATGGACGGTCTCGAGTTGACGACCGAACTCAAGAAGTCGCATCCCGACACTCCAGTAGTACTGATGACCGGATTTCCATCGGTTGATACCGCCGTCTCTGCTTTACGGAGCCGTGTGGTCGACTACGTAATTAAGCCATTCAACATCAACCAGTTGTTCAAACTTGTGGAAGCGACAGTGAAGAGGTGACGCCTTGGGCGCGTCGAGCACAAACGGGGGACAAAAGGGCGCTGTATGCTGAATACTATCGACAATGAACTGGATATGTCGCCGGAAGAGTTTCGCATGATACGCGATTTCATCCTCGAGCGCAGCGGCATCTTCTTCGCCGAGAACAAGATGTATCTGGTCAAGAACCGCCTCAGCAAGCGGATGGCCGAACTTCAGATGAAGAGCGTACGCGACTACTTCTACCACGTGAAGTACGATCTCTCCTTGCGAGAGTTTAATGCGCTGATGGACCTGGTCACCACCAACGAGACCAGTTTCTACCGCAACGAGCCGCAGCTCCTGTCGTTTTCCGATGAGGTTCTTCCGATGCTGGTGACCGAGAAACTTCAGGAAAAGGGAATCAAGACACTTCGCATCTGGTCGGCCGGTTGCTCTACCGGAGAAGAGCCGTATACCCTGGCCATGATTATTTTAGAGAAGCTCGGTTCTCTGGCGGGGTGGAATGTCGAAATCATCGCCAACGATATTTCCGAGCAGGTGCTTCAGAAGGCGCGGCAGGGGGAGTATTCGGGGATAACGCTTCGTAATGTGAGGCCGGACGTGCTGCAGCGGTTTTTCACCAAATCCGGCGAAACCTTCAAGATCAGGTCCGAGGTCAAGGCGCTGGTAAAGTTCTCGCACATGAACCTGAACGACCCGCGCAAGATATCGATGCTCGGCAATATGGACGTCGTCTTCTGCCGCAACGTCATGATCTATTTTTCGGATGATGTCAGGAAGCAGCTGGTTCGTGGCTTTTACAACATACTGCGCCCGGGCGGGTATCTGTATATTGGGCATTCGGAGACGCTGCACGGCATTTCCAAAGCATTCAAACTGGTTTATTTCAAGAATGCGCTGGTGTATCAGAAAGAAGCGCAGGCGACGTCCGCGGCGCCACAGACCACCAGAGTAAGCGCGGCGGCAGCCGGCGCGGCAGGCGGCGCCAGCAGAGCGCTCGATCTGTTGAGCAAGATAAAACCGATGACGGTGAGCAAGTAAGATATATGATTCACTCATACACAGGACGCGTAATATGAGCCAGACAATTCTGGTGGTTGACGATTCCGCGACTATCGTCAAGTTCGTCTCGTTCGCGTTGAAGAACCAAGGATATCAGGTGGTGAGCGCCTGCGACGGCATGGATGCGCTGGAAAAGCTGTCGAACCTGTCTGCGGAGGTGGACCTGGTAATCACCGACCTGAACATGCCGAACCTGGATGGGTATGGGCTGATTGGCGCGCTGCGTCAGAACGAACGCTATCGCAGCACGCCCATCATCATCCTGTCATCCGAAGAGGGGCATGACGATCGGGAGCGCGGACTCGCGATCGGCGCCAATTCCTATCTCGTCAAACCGTTTAAAGCCCCCGTGCTGTTGCACGAGGTCGGCGAGCAACTCACCTTCGCACGTCAAGCCTGCGCCGAAAAGGAGGCTCCAGGGCAGAGCTGAAGATTCTTGCCATCGACGACAGTCCGACCATGCGCCGGATTATCATCAATACGCTGAAGCGGGCCGGCTTCAACGATGTCATCGAGGCAAGCGATGGCAAAGACGCCCTGGCCAAGATGAAAGTGGAACAGGTCAATTTCGTTATTACCGACTGGAACATGCCGGAGATGGACGGCCTGACATTCGTAACCACCGTTCGAGGAATGGACGAGTTCAAGAATCTGCCCATTCTCATGGTGACGACTCGGTCGGTGAAAGACGATATTCTGGAAGCGATGAAAGCCGGGGTGAACAACTACATCGTCAAGCCGTTTACCCCCGAAACCCTCAAAGCGAAAATCGACCAGGTACTGGGCGGTTGACGGTGCGGCAAGGAGCATAGTATGTCGGGTAAAGAGAATATGCAAACCAGGTTGCAGCGTGAGATCGGCGAGCTTTCGAGTTCGATCAACAGCTTGATCGACAGTTTCAGAAAACTAAAAGCCCCGCTGGTTGAATCGCACCAGAAGGTGCCGCAGGCCACCAGCCAGCTCGACAAAATTAGCGAGCAGACCGAAGCGGCGGCCCATCGCATGCTGGACATGATCGAGAAGATAACCCAGCGCGAGGAAGAGGTCATCCGCGGGTTGGGCGAGGTGCGAGCGCTAGTGGGCGGACAGCAAGATCAGCATGTCGTTTCGCTGGTGACGACGATCGAGGAAAAGGCGAATACCAACCTCAACGACACCTATACAATTATGGACGCACTGCAATTTCAGGATATCACCTCGCAGCAGATGAATCATGCGGCGGCGCTTTTGGAAGAGATCGAGACCAAACTTCAGCACATCCTGAGCGTGGTCGGGGCCGATACGGCGCCGGATGTCAACCGGCCATCGATTAAGAAGACCCGGGCGTACGATCCACACGCCGATCTGTCCGACAAGCGTACGCAGCAGGCCGATATTGACAGCTTGTTTTCGCACGAAAAGGCCAAATAGTGGAATGAACTATGCCCAACGATACTGATTTTCAATTGGACGAGATGAAGGAGATCATCGACGATTTCCTCGTGGAGACGGACGAACTGCTTAATTCGCTCGATACGAATCTGGTCAAATTGGAGACCGCCCCCTCCAACCTGGATTTGCTGAATGAAATTTTCCGGGCGGCGCATACGATCAAAGGAACGTCGAGCTTCCTGGGTTTCGAGCAGGTCACCAACCTGACTCATAAAATGGAGGACATCCTCAATAAGCTCCGCAAGGCGGAGATGGTGGTCACGCCGGACATCATGGATCTCATGCTCGAGTCGCTGGATATCCTAAAGCTCTTGGTATCGAATATCCGCGAGAAAAATGACGAAATAGTGGACCTGACCGAAATCCTGGCCCGTCTGGTGGCGGCCGATAGCGGTCAGTCGGTTCCGGCAGTATCGACGGCGCCCACCGGGCGGGCGCCGGTCGAAAAGAAAGCCGTGTCTACGACCAGGCCCGTGAGTGAACAGAAAAGCCCTGCCGTGACGGTGGATGGCGGCGAAGCGGCCCCAGAGTCAACTAACGAATCTCCAGAGGCCGCAGCCAAGTCAGGCAAGCGGTCGCTGATTGAGAAGCGCTCGAGCGACCAGACTATCCGGGTCGATGTGGACCGTTTGGATTCGCTCATGAATCTGATGGGCGAGTTGGTGTTAGGGCGCAATAGCTTGGTGCAGGCAGTGGCTAAGGTCATTGGCGACAATGACGGCGATCCCCGCACCCAGCACCTGAACAGAGCGGCGGCATCGGTGAATTACATCACTACCGAATTGCAGATGGCAGTCATGAAAATGCGGATGCAGCCGGTCGGCAAGGTGTTCAGCAAGTTTCCGCGCCTGGTGCGCGATTTAGCCCGCGATGCGGGCAAGCAGATCGATCTGGTCATGTCCGGCGAGGAGACGGAACTTGATAAGTCGGTGATCGAAGAGATTGGCGACCCACTGGTACATATCATACGGAACTCGTGCGATCACGGGATAGAACTTCCCGATGCCCGCACAGCTAAGGGGAAACCTGCCAAGGGTACAGTGAAACTCTCAGCCTGCCAAGAGGGCTCCAATATCGTCATTCGAATTGAGGATGACGGGAAGGGGCTGGATGTAGCAGCAATTCGTGAAAAAGCTGTCGAACGGGGCCTGGCCACTCGCGTCGACGTAGACAAGATGGCTGATCGTGATGTCTTTCATTTCATCTTCGAGCCCGGCTTCTCGACCGCCAAGGTAGTGTCGGATGTTTCGGGGCGGGGGGTCGGCATGGACGTGGTGCGGACCAACATCGAGAAGCTGAATGGCTTGATCGAGTTGGATTCGCAAAAAGATGCCGGCATGACGATATCGATCAAGCTGCCGCTCACTCTTGCAATCATTCAGGGGCTGCTGGTCGAGTCTGATAAAGAAGTCTACATACTGCCGCTGTCGTCGGTGCTGGAAACGGTGAAGACACAGCAGGTCGAAGTTTACTACATTAACAGAAGGCCGGTCCTGCGGCTGCGCGACGAGATTATTCCGATCATCAACATGGCGGGCGTGCTGGGGGCTGCTCCGGGTGGACTTCTGCTGGCGGAAAAGCCGTATATCGTAGTGGTAGGTCTGGCGGAGAAGAAGCTCGGAATTAATATCGATCGCTTCCTGGGACAGGAAGAGGTCGTGATCAAATCACTCGGCCAGTATTTGGGGGCCACCGAAGGCATTGCCGGCGCGACGATTTTGGGCGACGGCCGTATCCGCCTCATTGTAGATTTGCTGGGACTGTTTAATCTCGCTCATCGGAGAAGTTGAGCACCAGAGATACTATGGTGAACTCGCCAGAGAAAACCATCAACGTGCTGGTCGTCGATGACTCCGCCTTTATGCGGAAAGCCATCACGATGATGCTGGAATCCGATCCGGCCATCAAAGTGATCGGAACCGCCCGGGATGGCGAAGAGGGGATCGAGAAAGTCAAGCTCCTCAAGCCGGACCTCGTGACCATGGATATTGAGATGCCACGCATGGACGGTCTAGCGGCGCTTCGGCAGATCATGTCCAGCGATCCAGTGCCGGTTATGATGGTATCTTCTCTGACAACCTCCGGCGCTCAGGCAACCTTAGAAGCGCTCGAAATGGGGGCAGTCGATTTCATTCCCAAGCAGATGTCAT
>DATKJY010000007.1:0-5620 GCA_035543175.1 Candidatus Acidiferrum sp. | reverse complement strand
TAGCCTCCAGATTCCCGGTGGGAGAGATTGCCCAGGCGACCTCAGCAACCCCGATGGGAATGCCTGAGCCGCCCAACCCGTCATCGTACATAGAGAAACCGATGAACTCGCAGGAAGCCCTGATGCTGGTGATCGGCGACCTGTTTGTGATGGATCACCTGACTTTCTTTTCTCTGATGTTCGCCATTGCTGTCGATCTGATTGTGATCGTCATGGCGTTCGCCGGCAGCCGGGTATCCGAAGACGTTGATTATTTGTTCAACCGCGTTCAGAAAGATTCTTTCAGGCGAACGAAGAAGATACAACTCGATGATCCGCGGGAATTGTCGAAATCGCTCGATTTGAATCTGGAACGAATGAGAATCGCCAGCCGCTACGGACTGGCCTTGAGCAAAGCGCTAAAGGATTTTGAGCGCAACAAGCGGGCGATCAGACTGATCAAAGGACCCGAAGAAATCGTTACCAACAACTATACGGGTGAAAATCCGCTATTCACCCAAATCAGCAAGTGGGTCAAGGTCGATAGTTCGACCGAACGAAAGCGCGTGGACGTTCAGTGACGTCTACCCGGCAGATGTAATTCCGTCTGATTTTTGAGCCGAGTGTACTCGTCGCCGATAACTTCAAGTGCGAATTCCGTTTCATCATCGGTGCCCGAGTTGATCCGAATCCCGTTGGGAACGCCAAACGACTTCACGTGGCGGACGATCAACCCGCGAACGAGACAAGCCTGATTAAACTCTACGGCAAACTGTTCCGAAGGCATCAAGAGCAGAATGAAATTGGCGTGCGTCGGCACCTGATCGATGCCGATCTCGGCAAAGCGGGCCCGCATTCTTGAGAGACTTCTGGCGTTGGTCGCAATCGTCATTCTGAGAAATTCATCGTCGTCAAGCGCCGCAATCCCGGCTTCCTGAGCCAGACAATTCGGCTCGAATGGAAGTTTCACCTTGTACAGCGTTCTAATAACGTATTCCGGCGCTACGGCATACCCGAGCCGAAGCCCGGCCAGCCCATAATCTTTGGAGAACGTGCGAGCCACCAGCAGATTGTCATAATTGTTGTAAAGTGAACCATTGGGATAGGACGGGTCAGCTGACGCATAGGTCGTATACGCTTCGTCGAGAATGACAAGAATATCGCCCGTCACTTTCGCCATGAAGGATTCGAATTCGGACCTGGTGAAAATCGTCCCTGTCGGATTGTTGGGGTTGGCCAGGTAGATAACACGGGTCTTCGGAGTGACGGCTTCGAGAATGCCCGCCAGATCGAAGCCATAGTTATGCAGCGGTACCTGTACCAGGTTCCGGTGATGTTTGCGGGTGTTGACGTAGATGCCGATGAAGGTCCCTTCTGAGGTCAGAACCTCGTCCCCTTCGGCAGTACATCCTTTGATTATGTAGCCAAGTAAAGCATCGACTCCCGACCCACAAATAATCTGCTCAGGCCGCTTATTCAGCTTCTGGGCTAATGCGTGGACGAGCCGGTAGCTGCCCGGATCGACATACCGCGAGGTCTCCGTAAGCATCTTGCGGACCGCTTCGATAGCTTTCGGCGATGAGCCGAGCGGGTTTTCATTTGAGGCGAGTTTGACTATTCGCGTAAGGTGCTTTTCGCGCGCGAGCTCTTCGATCGGCTTCCCGGCAATATACGGCTGCAGATGGTCAATGTAAGAGGGAATGCGTATCATCGTAAGGGTCCTTGTTCAAGTACGTTCGTGGCTCAGGGCGGCGTTGGGTAATTCTACACATAGAAAAAAAACAGATGCAGTCCCGGCCAACTTCGGCAAGATACGAACCAATTGCTCGAGTGGCAAGGGCCCGTCAGAAGCAGAATCACTACTCGAATTGTAGACTATGCAGATAAAGAGATTGAGTGACCTATGGGGGTACCCAAAGCCTGACGAAAAGCAGGGTCCCGACACAGGCCGGGACCCATTGCTATCTATTCACACGTGGGAAGTGCAATTCCATTGAAGAGATAATCGATGAGCGACTGAAGGTCGGATATATCGATTGAGCCGGACTTGTCTACGTCCGCCTCCGCGAAACAAGTCCAACACGGTTCCAACCCGATGAACAGATTGTCTACAAGGCACGAAATGTCCTGAATATCCACGGTGCCATCGCCATTTAAGTCGCCAGTCGTAGGCGCCGTGCAGCACGACGGACATCCGACTATAGCGTGATTCCGGGCCCACCGTTTGGCTTTGTCGATTGCAGTCCGAAGATCCGTGGCTGTACCATTCTTTACGGACGCAAGCGCCACATACACTGTCAAAGTTTCATTGGCCGGGAGAGTGTAGTTGTTCGTAAACGTAAGGACTGAATGGTAATCTTTTACCTGCGATGGAGCCGAGAACCCAGGTGACTGCATATTGTTCCAAAGTTCCCGAGGCACAAATCCACCGGTGGGGTAGACATACGTCTCGTTCGGCGCCGTATACCCTCCCCACATAGATGTGTTATTGGCGCAAGCGTCGACATGATATAGCGCTTGTGTATGATAGCCGAGCATGGCCATGCCGCCGAATCGCGCGCTGTTGGGCTGGCACTGAGTCGGATCAACCGGCTTATCCCAGCCCCTCTGGTACACGAGGTTTCGGCCGGCGTCGAACCCGCCCGTGTTCAGAGCGGCTGTGTCTGATGGAATATCCCAGTCGATCGCCTCACCAATGGTCAGGCCGCTGACAGCGGTACCCTTGTACGGAAACAGCCGCATTTGCTGAATCACGAAATTGCAGCTGTCGCCTGAATTACGCGGCGCCCACCAGGTCTTCTCGACCGTCAGAAGCGAATCCGGCGTTATCAACTCGTCCGACTGCACCTTCTGGTACGACGAGGTGATCGTATTTGAATGCCCAAATATCGGCGCAGACTGGTCCGTGACCTTCTTGAACTCATACGGTGAGGAAAAACCGTTGTTGAAAATCGACCAGGAGGCGAAAATTGAGTCGGGAGATAGCTGGTGGCGAAGGATGACCGGCGAGCCATCGTACAGGTACACTTTCGTGTTACCCAGCAATGAGTCGACGGTATCACAATCGCCGAAGTTGAAATAGTCAAGGTTGACCTTTTCCCGACCCTGACTGCCGATATTGCCAAAACTGCCGACCACAAGCCGAGTGCACGAAGTTGCCAAAGTGTCGGAGAAGGCATCAGGCGGTTCCGGTGGCATCAGTTGAAGGTTCACGGACTGTGAATCAGCCTGATTACGTGAGTCCGACCAGAATACTACAGTTCCCTGCTGATTTACCACACCACCCAGTGAATGAACTGTGACCAATACGGTGGCCGAATCACCGGCTGCAACATAAAGCGGGCCGGTCGTCGATACCGTCAGCCACAATGGAGATGCAGGCAGCAGCTGTACCGGAATAACCTGACTAACCAGCAACTCGGCATCACCGATGTTCTTCATGACAACTTTATGCACTTGAGTGTCGTAGGGGTTGATGACAACTAAAGAGCCCGGCCAATCCGGGTACAGTTTCAATTCCGGCCAAGCTGATGCTGTTCCCCCCAGCAGAGTGATGAGAGCCAAACTAACTAATGCGCGATACCAGTTTCTCATACTTTCCCTCCAAAATTCGTCGATTCCTTTCACCATTCCATAGTGTTATTGCTCTCGGGCGGTTTGGTACAAAGAAGAGAGCAGCGATGCATGTCCTTATGTTGAGTTCATACCACGCTCCCCGGCGAAGGTAAATTGGGTGGGGGCCCATTAACACAATACTAAAAATCGACCGCGTTGTCAAGGAATAAGTTGCTGCGGCAGACCGAATTGTCCGCTTTCAGCCTTGTTTAGGGACCACACGAATTCTTATATTGGCGCTGGTCGAAGGAAATCCCTAACGGAACTCTTGCGACCTTCTAACCGTTTTCTAACGTGCGGACCTGTTAATGATAGTCGAAACGACCTGTCACAACACATTCGGATCCGGCGAGAGGACAATGTCCGATGACAAAAAAGAGCATTTTAATCATTGAAGATGAAGCCGACATCCTGGAACTGATAAAATACAACCTGGAGCGCGACGGCTTCCGCACTTCCGGGGCCGCCAGCGGCGAAGAAGGTCTCAAGGCTGCCCGCGCCAAAGTCCCCGACCTGGTTGTCCTCGACCTCATGCTTCCCGGACTTGACGGACTCGAAGTCTGCCGATTGCTCAAAGCCGATACCAGGACCAAACAGATTCCGATCGTTATGGTGACCGCCAAAGGGGAGGAGTCCGATGTTGTCACCGGTCTGGAGCTCGGCGCCGATGACTACGTCACCAAGCCTTTCAGCCCCAAAGTTCTTGTAGCCCGACTCCGCACGGTCCTGCGCCGTCGAAGCCAGCCGGCCATCAGCGACGACGCTGTTATCGCCATACATGAAATCGTAATCGATCCCGGACGGCATCAGGTGACGGCAAAAGGTAAACCGGTCGACCTCACGGTTACAGAATTTGGCATTCTTCGCCTGTTGGCAGGGCGGCCCGGCTGGGTGTTCACGCGGTATCAGATTGTCAACGAAGTGCGCGGCGACGATATCCTCGTGACCGATCGGACAGTCGATGTCCAGATTGTCGGTCTGCGCAAGAAACTCGGCACGCACGGAAAGTTAATCGAAACCGTGCGCGGCGTCGGTTATCGCATGAAGGAGGACTGATGCCGCAGCGTCGGCTTTTCTGGCAACTCTACCGTTGGATATTTGTTACTACCCTTGTCGTAACGGCAATCGCCGCCTGGATTATTACCTCAGGATTCAAGAGTTCCTTGGAGAGCAGGGCTCTGGCCGACCTGAAGGCCCGTGCGGCACTGGTAGCCTCTGATCTCGATCCGAACATTTCGCCTGACGATTCTATTGCTGCAACTCGCTTGGTAACCGCTGTGTCGTCAAAAGCCGGAGTGCGGGTTACGCTCATCAGACGAGACGGCTCCGTTTTAGCAGACTCTCAGGAACCGTCCTCTCAAGCGCCCAACCAGAGCCGGCAACCGGAAGTCGCAGCCGCGCTCCGAGGCGATACCGGCAGCGCCACACGGTTTAGCTCGCTGACAGCCGAAAAATGCGCCTATGTAGCTCAGCCGCTCCACTCCAACTCATCGGTGGAAGCAATCATCCGGTTCGATGTTCCCATCGGGTACATCGACCGGGTTGCGGACGCGATTCGCCTTAAAATCCTTATTCTTGGATTGCTTTTGGCTCTCTTGCTTGCGCTCGTGAGTTGGAGCCTGGCGCGCCGTTTAGGACAACCACTCATGGAACTTCAGCAAAACGCGGAACGGTTCGCTAAGGGAGATTTTGCCGAGAAAGCGGCGCTCCGCCAGTCCGGCGATTTTGTCGGCCTTGCCGCAGCTATGGGTACTATGGCATCGCAACTCGACGAACGGATCCAGACGGTAACGCGACAACGCAATGAGCAGGAGGCCATCCTCGCCAGCATGGCTGAAGGGCTGGTCGCAGTCGATCGGGAAGAGAAAATCCTCAGTATCAATCGTGTCGCCGCTTCGCTTCTCGAACTCGAGCCGGATCGCGCGGTGGGGAAGACGATTCAGGAAGTCATTCGGCATACCGACCTGCAGCAAATAATATCGAAAACCCTTGCCGACGGCGCACCTGTAGAAGAGGATATTGTCCT
>DATKJY010000006.1:0-3365 GCA_035543175.1 Candidatus Acidiferrum sp. | reverse complement strand
ACTTGGAATTCGGAGGTAACGCAGTGACGAGCTTGCAGCTGGAAGGGAAACGAGTGCTGATAACCGGAGGCGCCGGGTTTGTCGGCTCCAATGTGACCGAACGGGTGGCTGCGGCGGGAGCGAAGGTGACGGTGTTAGACGACCTGTTCACGGGCCGCCTCGAAAACATTGTCCCCGGAACTAATTACCGGTTTGTTCACGGCTCCGTGACTGACGCCGAACTTGTGACGAAACTCGTCAAGGAATCCGATTTTGTCGCGCACATGGCGGCGCGCAATATCATCATATCGACCAAGAATCCGCGCGAGGATTACGCCACCAACATCGGCGGCACGCTCAACGTGCTGATGGCGGCGAAGGAGCACGGGATTGAACGGATCGTTTATACGTCATCGGCTTCGGTTTACGGCAACCCAAGGATTATCCCGATCAATGAAGATGAGCGGACCATTACGTTCTCGCCGTACTCGGTATCCAAATTGGCCGGCGAGAATTATTGTTTCGCATTTTATGAATCTTATGGTGTGCCCGTGACGACCGTGCGATATTCCAACGTCTACGGACCGAAGCAGGACCCGGCCAATCCATACTGCGGCGTAATCGCTAAGTTTCTCGAAGCGATCTCCGTTGGCCAGGCGCCGCAGATTCACGGCGACGGCCAACAAACGCGTGATTTTACCTATGTAGACGACGCGGTTGACGCCACGCTGGTGGCGATGACATCGCCGAAGGCCGACGGCATGGTGTTCAATCTGGGGACCGGCACCGAAACGCGGATTGTCGATCTGGTCCGCCTGTTGGCCCGGTTGATGGGAAGTTCCATTGAGCCGGTTCATATCGATCGACGGGATATCGATAATATCCGTCGACGCGTGCTGAGTATCGAGTTGATTCGGACGCGCCTTCGCTGGCAGCCGCAGGTCGGTCTGGAAGACGGGCTTCGGCGGACGGTGGAGTGGTTTACCGGCAATCAGTGATCGAAACGATAGAACTCTCATAGCGGCGGGAGGTTTATAATACGACTCAATTGGGGAACGGAACGCATAGTGGTCCGGCAGAAACGCCCCGCCTCGACCAGCGCGCTTTCACCGAACTCTGGCCATATGCCGCCTTCGCCTGTTTTGTGGTCTTGTATAATTCGCTTCTGCTCAGGCAAGGATACATCCCGTCAGACGACGGGTACTTGCAGTCGGTAGCTCAGCGTATACTTGACGGTCAGCGGCCATACCTCGATTTCTATTTCCTTCGGACTCCGTTGTCAGTGTACTTACAGGCCGCCTTCATGGCCTTGTTCGGTCATTCCTACACCATTTTGACAGCTCGCCTGCTTTGCACCGCCGAAGTCACCGGGATTGCGCTCATCGTCTCGCGACTCTATTCGCACCTATCGTCATCCTGGGAATTCTGCCTGCTGATGATCAGTTCATATATTGTCACAACGCTCTTGATTAATTTCCCCTGGTATAGTTACGACGGTCTGTTCTTTGCAGTGCTGTCGTTGTATCTACTGGAACGAAGACTGCCGATCTGGTCAGGTGCGGCGGCGTGCCTGGCCGCGCTTTGCAAGCAGAACTACGCCCTCCTTGTACCTCTCTTAGCAGCAATCGCTCTCCTGTCGCGAGGCGTTTGCCCCGGCGAAGCCGCTATAAAGGGAAGATCCATCGCCAGAATGGCGACGGGCTTTACACTGGTACTGGGCGCCTACCTGATGTACATTCTTGCGATCGGGGCGGTTCACTCCTTCTGGAATAACGTCGTGTCATTGCCGGCAAGTCTCGCCGGACAAACGATTGGGGGTTTTCTTTTCCAGGATAACCGACAAGCGCTGCTGCGATCTGCAGTGTCACTCCTTCCGGTGGCGGCTCTATTTTTCCTGTCGTCACTACGTTGGTTCCAAACTGCGGCCGCGGCGGCCGCGCTTGCATGGATCGGCTTCCGCCTCTACGGCAACGTGTATTCATTCGTGTATTTTATACTTTGGCTAAATTACCTTATTCTCGCCGTGGTCATCGGCATCACCTGGTGGCGGCGTCGCAGGGGCAGAAATATCGGCCGAGACCCTAGCGCATCGCTGCTGGCTATGGCGGTTGGCATTCAGTACATCTCCGGGTTCAACTACAGCGGCGTGCTATTTGCGCAGATGGGAGCCGGTGTAGCTTTTCCATTTGCCTACCTCGCCGCTCGGTCCCTCGTCTCTTCCCCCTGGATTCGCAGGGTGGTCCCGCTGGCTTTTCTCATAGCTATCTCGGCGCTTGGCGTTCACCACAGATACGGAACCGTTTACGTTTATCATGAACACCCACGCTCAGAGTTGACGACGCCGTTTGCCAGTGAGAAACTACGAGGGATCACTTCGACGGCTGCAAACGTAGCCGGCCTCGATGCACTGATCGCCGTCATCAAGAGTAACACGGCGGCAACCGATTCGATATTCGTCTTTCCACAGTACCCTGCGCTCTATTTCCTGACCGGACGGCGCAATCCCACGGCCATTGATTGGTATTACTATCTCGAATTCAACCAGTCGATGCTCGATGAATCGCTGAGTACGCTCGAGCGAACTCGACCAAAACTCATCTTCGTGAA
Organism: Candidatus Acidiferrum sp.; assembly: GCA_035543175.1. Taxonomy (GTDB): domain Bacteria; phylum Zixibacteria; class MSB-5A5; order GN15; family FEB-12; genus DATKJY01. Next base: position 779 of record DATKJY010000006.1, on the reverse strand, counting down.
CTCGGAGAACCTACCGGTACGCCTCAGCAAACTTCTCAGCTCATCGTATGAATTGATTCCGGCAAATACACCCGGGAAGATATACCTTCGTCGAACATGATCGAAGAGGGCGTGACAGATTGCTAAGCCCACGATAAACAGGTGTAGTTGAAAATATGGATGCGATTCTTCGCAAAGTCGAACGATCAGAATATGTCATTCTTGCGATGGTTGCCATCGGGCTGGGCGCCGTCTCCACATACCTTCATCAACAGGACATTACCATGCTGGCCCATTCAGACAAAATCTAGGACCGGCGCCTCACGATGCGTCGGCTGTACTGTCCGTTTTCAGCCAGATATTTCACGACCCGGTCGGTAATCGGAATCTCGCAATTGTTCGGAATCGGCTATCGACTGGCCTTCACGATTCTCATGTAGGTCCTGTATTTCGGGCAGTCGCTGACGTTTTATGTGTACCTCCGTGACATCGACGACATTCGGCGACGCGTGCTGAGTATCGAGTTGATTCGGACGCGCCTTCGCCGGCAGCCGCAGGTCGGTCTGGAGGAGGGACTACGCTGGACAGTGGAGTGGTTTAAGTACTCGCAGAGGTCTCTATGAGCTTCGAGAGGCAGCAGGAGATCTCAAAGCGACTAAGACCGGTACAAGGGATGTTGGTTGATTGGACGGGGAGTTGCATCAGCAGAAGTCGGATCTCGAGACAAATCCGGCCATCCGACGGATTTGCCGATTTCGTCACGCCCTGCCTCAGGGCATCGTCTGGAAATAACCGAGCGT
>DATKJY010000005.1:0-5199 GCA_035543175.1 Candidatus Acidiferrum sp. | reverse complement strand
CTGACGCTCAGGTCCTGGCGGCAAACAGGCCGCACTACGAGAACATCGCGCTTGCTTATCCTATACGCCAGACATATCTCCCCAAGCCGCAAGAGATGTCGAAAACCAGCATTGAACACATCCTGGTCGCGAATCTGACTGTCGACACACTCGGTTGTGTTGCCGATGCCATCCCCGAGAATCCTGCTGATTCCGATCTTGTCCGAATCTCACTGCCGCTTCTCAAAGCGTTTGATTTCGTGCCGGGTATGGTCGGCAGCACCTATGTCACTCAGATTCTTCCCGTTTCTCTGGATTTCGCGCCCGCCAATTATTTCCCAACCGTTCAGTTTCCCATCGATAGTGCCGGTGATATTCGGAACGGCGCCCTGTACTCCAGGGCTCTCTCGCAAAATGGCGTTACCCTGCCGGCCATCGAACGATTCCCTTCGATATTCGCTACCGTCCACGCGACCGACACGCCGCTGGTGTACCAACATGTCCTTGTATCATTGGATTTGGACAGCACAGGTCACCCGGTTGTTATCACTCCGGCCCAGACCAACTGCGCCGCATTCACACTTCAGATGCTCTCGGCCGCCAACTGGGCAAGTTATTCTCCACTCCGGTTAGACGGCGTCCCCCGGGGCTCCCGCAACTTCCTGTTGATCTCTTTATTTCCCGGGCTGAATTTCCCTACTCGCCCATGGCCCCCGAATCCGCCTCTGGCATTCATTCGGTACCAGCGGCTCATGTTCCAGGTTCTGGCCGATACGGTCGGATTGATGGCTCCGCCAATCCCGAAGCAGGCGCTGGACGGCACCTTTACATTTTCGGGTCCGGAGCCTCCCAGGACCGATTCCCTTTCGGTTCTCGTTCAAATCGACACGCTCGGGCGAGCTACGGCGGTGCGTGTCTACCCGCAGCGACGAAGGACTTTCGCGCTGGCGTTGACCAAACAGCTTCACTTCTATCCGGGCTTAGATTACTCCGGCCGGCCGCAACCGTTTCTTGGTCTTGTGACAGCAAGCGCCTTGAATGCAACAGAAATACGAGTTCAATATTCCTGGCTTCGCTGAAGCCGTCCCGGCTATTTCCCCCATTAATCTCTTTCGCAGCAATTGGTTAGGAAGTTGGATGGATGTCTGTCCTCTCCTCACTAACCGCAGTTTTTGCGCCTCTAAAATCCGGACGGTAAATCGCCGGCCCGTTTGCAGTCGTAATTGTCCATATTCCAATAGGTTGTAAAACCTCAATGCGGCGCCGATCTTTCGGGCACGCCAATTGACATAAATACCAAGTGTGTCGCGCAATTTCCCTGCGCTCTGCGGGCAGAGAGTGACAGGAAGATATTGGCTTGTTGGTGGTATAAAAGGAGGAAGAAATGGAGCGACTAACCTGGTGGATGGACATGAGTTCCTGCTTGATTCTGCTCGCAACCGCTCTCTACGTGGCGGTCGTATTTGCCGACGTGCTGAGCCCGGTTGCGGTCGTGATGATCAGCCTGATGGCTATTGTCGGCTTCTTGTACCAGTTTGAGGCCTTAGCAGGCCGGCTGGCAAGAATTCGAAAGCCGGAACCAGCGTCCGTTCCATCACAAATTAGCGCTTGACTTTGAGTGAACTGGACCTATTTTGCTGGTCTTTGTAAGGAAAGAAGTGACGATACCCATGTATGCCAATCGAGTGCGCGACCGAGTCCTGAACGCGGGGCTTCTCGTCCTCGCCGCCACCCTGGCCTGGTCCTCCGCGATCGCCCAGGATGTCAATCCTCCGATACGTGCCGCTCTCAACTCCGGAGACACTGCCACCGCCCTGACCTTGCTCAATCAAGCCATCCAGGCTGACCCTGCCTATAACGTCAATTACCAGGTTCTTGGGCGAATCTACTTCGATCGTAAGCAGTACGACCAGGCAAAACAGCAGTTCCTGGCTGCGCTCGAGAGAAAGAGCAAGGATTTCGAATCGCTCTATTATCTCGGACTCACCTATCTCGAAAGCGGTGACCTGGACAATGCCGAGAAAACCATGGCCGAAGGCGAGCAGAAAGCCAAGGATGAGAAGCACGAATTTGAGGACGGCCTCGGTCAGATTCTCATGGCCAAGAAAGATTACCAGGGGGCCGATAAAGCGTTCCGGCGCGCCATTCAGCTCAAGGATCTCCCGGTGTATCACATTCATCTGGGCGACGCCAATTTCAGAGCTGGGGTCCCGTCGCTTGCCGCCGGCGAATACGACAAAGCTCTTAAAAGCGATACCGGGTCCACCGAAGTCTACTATCACTGGGCCGAAGCCTGTCTTGAAATGAAAGATTATCAGTGCGCCCTGGAGAAACTTCGGATCGTTCTGACCAAGGACAGCACTCACGCCGATGCTTGGGCCCGCGCCGGAAGTATTTACTTCAAAGCCGCGCTCTCCACAACCACCCGCGAGGATCGAGCCAATCGGTTTAAAGAAACGATCGGATCATACAAGCGCTATTTCGAACTGGCCAAGGCCAAACCGGATTCGGCGCACGTCCGCGAGTATTTCGAATCTGCCATGGCCTACTTGAACCTCGGCGGCTTTGATTCGGCGGCAGTTGGATTTGAAAAAGTTCTCTCCATCCCGTATGAGCCCCGGGATATCTATTTCAACTACGGTAAGGCGTTGTGGGGCCTCAAACAGTATGATAAAGCGGCGCAGCAACTGCAGAAACATTCTGAGTGGCTCGCCAAACAGGGCGGCGATAATCCGACGAGCGTTACCCCCGCCGAATATAACCAGCTCCTGGGCGACTGCTATTTTTATGCCAAGCCCAGTGACTATGCGTCGGCTGTGACGGCCTACAAGAAATCACTCGAGACCGACCCGAATCAGAAGCGCATTATCCAGAACGTCGCGCTCTGCTATCATATGCTCAAGAGCTACGCTCAGGCAATCGATTACTACGGCAAGCGGATTGCCATGGGTATCGATTCCTCAACGTCGAGTATCTACAAAAATGCCGGTTTGTGCGCCCTGAATCTGGTCAATAAAACCGACGACGAGAGTCTGGACGCGGGCGGTGACAGCACCAGCCCGGTGAGCGGCGCGACTAGAGATACCACCGGTTACGATCCGAGCAAGAACTACTACCAGGTAGGCGCTGATTACCTCGAGAAGTATCTTGGATATAATCCCGGCGATACGAAAATCATCGCACTGGTCGGCCGGACCTACCTGTACAATCTCAAAGACTGCGCGAACGGTGTGAAGCAGTTCGAACATCTGCTCCAGTTGGAACCATCCAACTGCGAAGCCAAGCGGTCGATGGGCTACGCGTATTTCAGCGGCCTGTGCACCAAGAATTATTCCAAGGCTCTGGACTACTTGCTGGCTGCCAACGAGTGCCAGTCGAAGGGCGCCAGCGGCTGCAATGATCCGGAACTGATGCTGTGGATCGCGCAGGCGTACCACCTGCGGGCGGTCGAGCGCGCCAGTGAAAAAGAAGCTTCAAAGGCGGATTACAAGTCCGCCAATCAGTGGTATGCGAAGGTCCTCAAATGCGATCCGAAGAACGCGGACGCCAAGAAGGGTCTCGACGCCACGCAATATGAGTTCAATTAGGATGTGTGAGGTTTTGGAGGCGAGAGGTCTTGATGGCTGATCAGGATAAGCAAACAGGCACGCGTCCCCGAATCAACGACGACCAGCGATTCCACTACATCGGTTTCGACGTTTTCCCCGGGAAAGCCAAACCGCTGTTCAAGACGGACGCTGAGAAAGCGAAAATCGTCCAGGCCGTGCAGGCGAAACGCCAGCAGGGCGAGTTGATTCGCGACGAGTGCAAGCTCTTGACGCCGCGCATCTCCAAGCTGGAACGTCTCGTGTTGACGGTCGCCAGCGTGGTGATTATTGTGGCGCTTATTTTTCCGTGGTACTCCGCGTACAACGAAGTGACCGACCAGCCGGCCACCGGGCCCGGACAGACGGCTGGACAGTCTCAGACACAGGTCGGTAGCTCCGGCGAAGAGATTATCACGGGTGTTCGCACGCAGGCCAAGGTCCATCGCGAGTACCGATACCTGTCAGGCATCGAATCATTGCTGTCGATCGGTACGGTAGGCGGCCAAATGTTCTCGTCGGGATTCGTGTTGATCCTGACGGCAATCATTTTCTTTCTCTACCCGCTCCTGTGCCTTGCGATTCCCGTGTACAACCTTGTAGGCATTTATAAAACGCGCGGAACGCCCGATGAGATCGCCTTGAAACTCAAGAAGCAATTGCGTCTCAACTGGATCCCAGTCTTGATGTTCGCCTTTGCGTTCGCGATTTCGTTCTTTGGAGCGGACTACGGCTTTAGCGCCCCTACGTTCTTTTCGAATTTAGGGACCAGCTACGGTCCTGGAGTATTTCTCGGTTCCCTATCCTGGGGTCTGCTGGTGACTCTTGGATGTTTTCTGGTGTTGGCACTAAAGGCAGTGGAAATTTAGAGTTTTCGTGATAAACTGGAGGTTAGTTTCTCGTGGTTAAACAGACGTTATTCGTGACCCTGGACGCCCTATTGGCCTTTGCTCTCGGCTTTGGCTTGTGGTATGGTGTTTTCCGCACCTCTACCAATTCCATCGTTCACTCTATCTACAAAGGCGGGCCGCTGGTCGTCGTTCTCATCATGGTGTTGTTTATGCTCCTCTCGTTCGTCGTGGAGCGCTATCTGTCCCTGTACGGCAACGCTAAAGGCAAAAGTTCCGTTCAGGTATTCTTCAAACAGCTCGTCACCCTGTTGCAGGGTGAGGACTACGACGGTGCCTTGGCGGCCTGCGACAAGCAGCGCGGCACCACCGCCAACGTCCTTCGAGCCGGTATCGAGCGTTATCGCGAAGTCAAAGGCGATAAGACGCTCAATTCCGAAAAGCGTATTCAGCTCACTCAGTCGGCCATCGAAGAGGCCAACGCCTTAGAAGGCCCGCTCCTTGAGCGCAACCTGATCGCACTGTCGACCATCGCCTCTATTGCCACCATGATCGGTCTGCTGGGAACCACCATCGGTATGATTCGCGCGTTCGCGGCCACCGGTAACGTCGAAGGTGGCGTTATCGACGCCAACCAGCTGGCCGTCGGTATTTCCGAAGCGCTCGTCAACACCGCGTTCGGTCTGGTTTCCGGTATCCTGGGAATCTTCTTCTACAACTTCTTTGTTAATAAGGTAGATGCGTTTAACTACACCACTGACGAAGCAACTTTCGAAGTGATGCAGATT
>DATKJY010000004.1:0-8670 GCA_035543175.1 Candidatus Acidiferrum sp. | reverse complement strand
ACGCATAAACCTGGCGAATGTCATTCTGCGTGACGAAGCCGTTGTCCGCTCTGAATGTCGGGCTATACTCCTGGTATTGAACATAGCCATTCCAGAGACGCGCATCGCGGTCAAACCGGGCGTACAGTGCATGGCCCCAGTAAGTTTCGCCATCGTAGGTCAGCGTGTGGCGGCCGCGCTCGAAAGTCGTCGTGTCGGCGCCGGAAGTCAGACTGGTGTCGTTAGGCTCACCGGTACGACTCGCCAGAGCTTGAAAACTCAGCCGGTAATGCTTGGAAAAACGAACCATACCATCACCGCCCATGACCGTCCCCGAACCACCGTGGTCGAGGCGGCGATCGGTGAAGAAACCGCCGAGGAAAGAATCTTCGAGAAAGGTCCGTTTGACGCGCACGATATTCGACGTGCTCTTGCCGTTATGCCAGTATGCAGAGCGCTCGGCCAGCGGTATCAAAATGGGTGTATTGTCGTCTCGGGCCAACAGGTAGGCTACGCTGGTCCGCCCGAACTTGCCGGTAAGCTTGGATGCTACCTGGGGGCTGTATATGGCCCGCGTATAGACGGTCGTGATGTAACTTGAAAACAAGTCGCTCCCTTCCTGGAAAAACGGCCGCCGCTCGTTGTAATAGAGTGCGTACGGCGAGTTGACATCGATCTGGGTGGCGTCAGACTCCACCTGGCTGAAATCCGGGTTGACCGTCAGCTCCGCTGATGATGTCGAGGTAAGGGCGTAGCGTCCGTTAAGGGAGATTTCGGCCTTGGCGTTATCATTGATAAACGGTGAATTGACGTCCTGCCCGTCCTGTAACGCGCCGGCCTTGGAGGCGACAACATTGGGAAGGAATTCCAGATTGCTGCCCGGCTTGATGTCGCGGATCCCGGTCAGTGTACCGAACTGGCAGAGGAAGCAGCTCTCGTCCCGGTTCAACGCGGCCCAGGCAAACTTGCGGCGAACATCTCGCTGGCGATCGCGCCAGAAGGTGGCGCGCCAAGTCTGCTCAGGTGTATTGGGAAAGCGCAGGCTGCTAAAGGGGATGGCGATTTCAACCTGGTAACCGCTGTCCGTGATGATTCCTTTGGATTCCCAGACAATGTCAAACCCTGCATCTTCGTTGCCATTGGAATACTGTCGAAGGTCCCCCTGAATGCCATAGGGGTTTACGAACAGCTCGTATGCCCACGAGGCGTCGCCGTAGGTATCCATCATGATCCCAAAGTAATCGTCGGAGAAAATATTGTCGCGGTCGCACATAGAGGCGCGAATCGTTTTGGGATCGTCCCAGGCGATGAGCGCTATATACAGCTTGTTCTGGTCGTACGTCACCAGAGCTTTGGACTCGACCGGCGGTTTCACCTGGTCCCCGGGGTTCGTCTCACAAAAACCGGTCGCGACCGCGGCGGTGGTCCATCCGGGCTCATCGAGCTGACCATCGATCTTAATCTCTCCGGTCAGGCGAGTGACGTTGAGGGTGGGCTTAACCTGCGCCTTGAAGCCATCGTCGGCTGCGGCCGGACGAGCCGCGAGAAACGAGAAGACCAGCCAGAAAAGGGTGACAAAAAAGGCTACGATCCGACCTGCATTCATACCAGAGTTACGAGTCGGCGATATGAAAGGTTTCACGGCAGGCGATAGAAAGCAAAGAGCCCCTCGCAAGGGGCTCGATTACCTTATCAAATCAAGGCAATTTGAATTTACTTGTATGATTTGATAGCGTCGTCGAGACTGTCGTAGTGCTCGAATACTCCCATCAATCGGGTGATGGTGAGGATCGATTCGATCTTGGTGATGTTGGCCAGCACCAGTCGCCCGCCGGCGTTCTTGACCGCCGTCAGCGCCGAGATGAGCATGCCCAGCCCGACCGAACTCATCCACTCGACTTTAGCCAGGTCGATGATGACTTTCTTCTTGTTCTGGCTGAGGTACTCATGAATGCGGCCATGAAACAGAGTAATCTCCTCGCCGCCCATGATCTTGCCCGAGACGCTCAGGACGACGATATCCCCCTTGAGTGAGTCTTCGAATTTCATATGATACTACCTTTTCCTTATTTCCAGTCAGCCCCGAAGCGGGCCTCCATTATCATTTCTAAATCACGAGTTGAATGCTCTCCAATAAAAAGACCGGCCAGGGTCAAAAGCAAGCTCTTTTTGGCAGCCCCCCGAATGGTCACCCCATACCCCAACTCAGATAAATAGTGATTGTCAAAGGCCGAGACGGACAACTATCATCTGAAGGCTTCGTATAACGGAGCAGTCGCAGGGAGAGAGCTATGAAAGTACGCGAAATAACAAAGGCCGACTGGCCTCATATCGAGAATCTGTTTGGAAAACGCGGCGCTTGCGGGGGGTGCTGGTGTATGTCCTGGCGAATTCCACGCGGCGGTAAGATGTGGCAGGCCGCCAAAGGGGAGCCGAATCGTAAGGCCATGAAAGCCCTTGTCCTGTCGGGACAGGCGCATGGTATCCTTGCTTTTGATAGCGATATACCCGTCGGCTGGTGTGCTTTTGGGAAGCGGGCGGAGTTCCCGCGCACTGAGACTATGAAGGCTTATCGGCGCGATGACACCGAAGGCGTATGGTCGATAAACTGCTTCTATATCGCCAAAGGGTATCGCGACCAGGGGCTTGCGTCGCAGATGGCGGAAGCGGCAGTCAAAGCGATTGCCAAGCGAAAAGGACGAGTAATCGAGGCCTATCCTGTACCATTGACCAAGGACGGTAACAGGCTGCCGGCCGCGTTTGTCTACACCGGACCCGAGGCGCTTTTCAGGAAACTCGGGTTCAAGCTCGTGCAGCGTCTTTCATTCAGCCGACCTCTCTACCGTCTTATGGTGACCAAATGAGAATAGACATTATCATACGGCAACTTGCCTGTCTTTGCGGAGCCGGGTTGATGCTCTGGGGGACATTTCTGCCGATGGTCGGCATTCCTCTGTTCAAAGACCAGAATTTCTGGGAAGCCAAGCTGGCGGGGGCGGCAATCATAACGACCCTGGCGCTGGCATCGGTAGCGCTTGCCGTGTTCAAGCGGTTTGCCTGGCTGTACGCAACCGGGCTCGCATCGATCGCACTGCTATCGTACGCGGTTATGACGATGAACTCACAGAAGGCGAAAGCCCACCAGGACCTTCAAGCAATGGCCAACTCCCCTCTTCGAGGCCTGGGTGACAACTTCGTCAAAGCAATCAACCTCCGTCACGGCTGGGTTATCATGACGCTTGGCTCGGTAGTCATTCTTGCCGTAGCGGTGCTTGGACCAAGGCTCATAGCAGTGCGGAAGAAAGTAGCGGAAACAGCGCCAGTTGCTGACTAAGCAGGTGATCGTGATTATTGTAGGGACAGCGCTCGATCGGCGCCCAATCAGGCGGAAGGCGGAAAGATCAGGGTGGGAAGGCCCGGCTGAGCGACGCGGAACAGAGTCAAGGCGTGAGTGGCATCCATCTTGACGGTCAGATGCGCTTCGCCAAGCGTGCTTTGAATGACATGCCGCACTTCCAGCATGGTGTTTTTAAACTTGGAAGTGGGTTTCCCCTGAACATCGGTCTTGATGTCGAGAATGACGTTATCTCCCCAGTGTAATTGGAAGCGTTGAGGCAGTTCGCGCTGCAGGAGTTCCGGTTTGAATTTGGTGACTTCACTGATGATCGCAAGAACCGAGTCAGGCGTTTTTTCCTGAGCCGCGTACAGGTAGGTCTCGGAGAGCGGGCGCGCCAGGATGCCGGAGCTTCCGCGGAACATGTCGACAAAATCGCTGATGTCATCCGAATCCTGCTCGCTGAGATCGAGCGGATAACTCCAGACGACCGCCCCCTTGAGCATGAGCCGAAGCTGCTTGAGATCGAACCGCAACTCCAGGTAGACTTGCTCTTTCTCGGCCAGTTTCAACTCTGCCTGGAGTAACTGGTAATCCAACTGCGCCTTGCCGGCGTTGAATTTTTTCTCCCCGGCAGACTTGTCCGCGCCGTTGTCCGATTTTCCGCCGCAGGAAAACTGCAGCGAGGCAAACACCAGCAGGCCGCCGAGTACAATTCCCAACCGTCGAAAGCGACAATTCATGCCCGGATATCTGGTCCTTCAGAATATATAGATGGGCGTGCCGACCGGCACCGCCTTGAATAATTTCTCGAGATCATCAGTTCCTACCCGCACGCAGCCGTGGGTGACGTTGATGCCGAGCAAGCGCTCGTAGATTGTGCCGTGAATGAAGAATCCTTCACCGAATCCGAGCGCATAATCGCCCATAACGTTCGGATCCATGCGGTCCGCTTCATCCTTGGGAATTTTCTCATTCTCTTCGATAAACGCCCAGTCCGGTTTGCGCCACCAGGGACCGGTGATCTTGTTCCTGACCTTGAACACGCCGCGCGGCGTATCGAAAATCCACTTGTGACCGGTGACACTGTCGATCAGCTCGCCCCCGGAACCGGTGGAGCAGTTCGCTTCGAGCATCACCGAGTCCTCGGTGCGGAGAAAAATCTTGTTCGCATGGCAGTCGATCACGATGTACGGGGTTTTCGGCTTCAGCGTCGCCATTTTAGCGCGCGTTTTCTGAAGCTCTTTCTGCGCTAGCTTCTGATTGTCGGGCAGTCGCGCGAGGCTGGAATCGGCAATAACCGCCACCACGTGGCCGGTCGGTTCCTTCACAGCCGTCATTTTAAGCAGGATGATGAGGATGGCGGCGATCACAACGACCAGTCCGACACCGATCCAAATAAGCGCTCTCATGGCCACTGGTCCGATTTACGCACGATGGTGACCGGAGTTCCCGCGCCTACATACTGCATGAGCTGATCCATATCGTGATTGGTCAGGGCGACGCATCCTTCGGTCCAATCCTTGCCGCGCCCGCCTTCGCCGTGAATCTCAATTAGGCTGCCGATATGGGACCGGGCTGAGATGACGCCCTTTGTTTTGTTGTCCTGGAAGCGGTGTTTGTCGGCGTCATTGGGATAGTTAATGAGCAGCGCTTTATAGTAGCGGCTGCCGCGCGGTCGCGCGACGCTGACCTGATATTTGCCTTCCGGCGTGGCGCCGTCTCCGGCGAACGTCTTCTGATGCGCCGAATTGTATCCAAGTTCGGCGTCGAAACTCTTGATGGCCTTGCCGGCCTTTACGATGTAAAGCTTGTGGGCGGACTTGTTCACGATGACGGCGTAGCCGCCCCCGGCTCGGGAATCATCGAGCGTCTCCTGTACCCAGCGCCGCCAGGTGCGAATTTCTCCCTGTCCGTCGTTATCGTAGCTGTTCAGCGAGGTCGCCAGTTTCTGGAGCCAGATGCGTCCGAGCGCCATCGACTCGCGGGCTTCCTGATATTCTCTTGCCTCGATGAGGCGGTCGCACGTGGCGAGCGACAATTCTGCTGATTTGTAGTACCTGGCAACGTCCAGTTTGGCCAGGGAACCATTCAACGCATCTTCCCAATTTGCCAGTTCGTCGCGATAATCTGCACGCTCGGCAAGCGTCGTACTTTCGAGATTGGTTACCGTCTGACCAGTCTCCCTGGCGGCCCGCATAGCCGTCTGATATGCTTCGCCCAGCATCGAGTCGGCGACCCGATAATCCCGGAACGGCGCCAATCGGCCGTTCTGGTGAGCTATTTCCATCCAGCCTGCTTGCATCTGTTCTTCCGCTGCCCGATAGGTCTTTTCACTATATCGCAGCGCTCCAGCCTTCGCCGCGCCTTCCAGCGCCCATTTGGCATTATCGAGGGCGCCCATCGGCGGCAAGACCGGGTTCAGAAAGAGATACGTAATGTAGGCGGCAGGAATGAGGAGGAGGGCGACTACGATCAGTATTTTGGAGCGGCGTCTCAAGTTCGGTCGGTGGGATGGTACCCTATATTTACCGAAGGGACCGCCGTTCACGGCGGTCCCCCGGGAAAACAATCGGTTACCGATCATTCGGTGTTATTTGCCTTTTTTCGCAGCCTTAGGAGCGGGAGCGGCCTTGGCGCCGGCTTTCTTGGCGGCGGCAGCGGCGATTTCGTCAGTAATGCTCTTCGCTTTCGCCATGATGCTCTCATACGAGGCCTTGGCGACGAGATACTTGCCATTGTCGAAATCCGTCTTGGCAGCAGCCATCTGCGGAGTCAGAGCATCCAGGTCGTTCTTAATCATAGCCAGCTCAGCCTTGGTGTCTTTGCCCTTGGGAGCTTTGGTCAGTGCGGCGTTCGCCGTATCGACTGCGGCCTGCACCTGCGCCATCATGGCCATGACTTCCTGTTTTACTCTCTCTTTTTCCTGCTCTGCTTCGGCAGCGGCCTTGTTGGCCAGAGCCTGGGCGCGAACGAACATGTCTTTCGACTTGCCATAGCTGCGGAACAGCGCAAATTTCGAATCCTGCTCGGTCTTGGCGGCGTTGGCAGCAGTCAGAGTGTCATTGGCGACCTTGTATGAAGCGGGAGCATACTGCTCAGCTTCTGCGGCTTTCGCAGCGTCGATAGCCGACTTGGCAGCCTGCATCTCCGCCTCCGGCGCCTTGCTGCAGCCGATAAGCGCCAGCAGCATCAGGGCCAGCACAGCCAGTGAAACACGTTTCATCATTTCCAGTTCCCTTTCGATATTGGGTGAAGTTTAGGTTTGTGTATGGGCGAAAAAAAAAGGATACGCACAAGCGTGAGGGCCTGCACACATCCCGTTAGAAGCTTTGCTTTCTCTACCTTGCTCCCACCCCTGTCGGACGATTACATCGCCGACCTGGTCCTTCCAAAATATAGTTTGACTACACCACTATCTCTCGCGAGTATACCCGCCCGCGATTTGAAGGCATAAATATGGCCGCAGAAAATCGCTTGTCAACACTTTTTTCTTTTTAGTTAGTTGACCGCCAGCGCGATTTTTCATCCCTTTCGCGTGTCTACAACGTATTGTCGGACAATGCGTTTCGCCGCGCCTCGAAAGCCGCCGTCCCCGGTCCTCCGATTGTCCGACTCACAGCGGCTCTCTATAAACTAATAAACTTGTCCTTGCCGAATGCTATTCTCCTTGCTCGATTGACCACTTTGCCCGAATGGGTTTGCCGCGACTCTTATTATACCTTACCTTACGACCATTAGTCGCGAATTATTGGTGACTCATGCCCTCAAACTCTGCTCCTCAAATTACCTGGCCGGATACCAAGAAGTTCGCTTTTACAATCTTCGATGATACCGATTACGCGACACTGACAAACGTACCCGAAGTGTATGCCTTCCTGGGCGATCTCGGCTTCCGCACCACCAAATCAGTCTGGCCGATCCGCGGCGCCGGCACGCCTATCTGCGGTGGTGATACGTGCGAAAACAGAGTGTATCTTCAATGGGTACTGCAACTGAAAAGCGCCGGCTTTGAAATCGGGTATCATCTGGCCACCTATCACACGTCGCTCCGAGCGGACACGATCAAAGGACTCGATAGATTCCGGGAACTCTTTGGTCAAGATCCATCGGCGATGGCCAATCACTCCGCGTGCAGGGAGAATCTCTATTGGGGCAGCGCCCGGTTGACCGGTCTGAATCGCACCGCGTATAATGTGCTCACTGGCTTCCGCTACAGTAAGAAATTCCGGGGACATATCGAGGGAGACGAGCTGTTCTGGGGAGATCTCTGCCGGGATCGTATCCGCTATGTCCGTAATTTTGTGTATCCGGAAATCAACACGCTGAAAGCGTGCCCTATCATGCCATATCATGATCCGAATCGACCGTATGTCAAGGAGTGGTTTGCGTCGTCGGAAGGTCCAACCCTTGAGTCGTTTCTGACCTGTCTGTCCGAATCTAATCAGGACCGGCTTGAATCCGAAGGCGGCGCGTGCATCATGTACACTCATCTGGCCAGTGGTTTCTACGTCGACGGGAAACTGAATGCACGATTTCGCGAGTTGATGACGCGGTTGAGCCGCAAGGGCGGCTGGTTCGTGCCGGTTTCGACCCTGCTCGATTATATTGTCCAGGAGCGAGGGGCCCACACAATAACAGCGGCTGAGCGCTCGCAACTCGAACGGCGATGGCTCCGCCACAAACTGTTTAGGGGTCGATCGTAACGACTCAGATGGCTCGAATGTAAGCATATGCAGATTGGATACGTACAGTTCTCACCGGCGCTCGGCGATCTCGGCGCCAATATTGAGCAGATTGAGCGCTTCAGTGCGAAATTCACTGACGGAGGGTTGTATGTCCTGCCGGAGCTTTGCAATTCGGGGTATAATTTCGAAGCAAAGCAACAGGCACACGAGACATCCGAGCCGATCGGCGAAAGTCAATTTGTCACGTTTCTCACTGAACTATGCCATAACCGCCACGTGCATGTTGTCGCCGGAATGAACGAGCGCGACAATGATCTGCTTTATAACTCCGCCGTCCTGGTCGGGCCGGATGGATTACTCGGCAAATACCGAAAGATGCATCTGTTTCTTAATGAGAAGGACTATTTCGCGCCGGGCAACATCGGCCTTCCCGTGTTTGAGGTCGACGGCGCGACAATCGGAATGTTGATCTGTTTCGACTGGATATTCCCTGAGGTATGGCGCATCCTTGCACTCAAGGGGGCGGAAATTATCTGCCATCCGTCGAATCTGGTACTTCCGGGGCGCGCTCAAAAGGGCGTGCCGGCGCACGCCATGATGAATCGAGTGTTCGTGGTCACGGCCAATCGGATAGGCACGGAGAGAGACCTCACGTTTACGGGCAATTCG
>DATKJY010000003.1:0-2582 GCA_035543175.1 Candidatus Acidiferrum sp. | reverse complement strand
TGGTCAACGGGACCGTGCACGTAGTTCAGGAAATGACACTGATTCTCAACGCCGCCCGGAATATGGAGCGGATGATTTATGAAGTTCCCTCGGGCAACATCCAGCAGGACCGCCTGGAGACCCGGCTTCGCTCCCTCCTCGATCAATGCACCGACATCATCTCGGCTCTAACCGACTCGAAAAACCTGGATGCCCATTAATAGCAGCGACTTAGTCCTGTACCGCCACCCACCGCAGTAATAAACCGGGGCTAACTGTCGATACAATAAGTGATAGGCCGGGGGATTGGGAATTTTCAGACTGCGCAGAAGCCTGTCGACTTCTGCGGAACAGGGATGGTAATCTATGGATGCACATGCCTTCGATAAATTAGTTCAGATGGCTTCGGAGAGGGGAAAACCGTTTCGAATCCTAATCGCCGACGATGAGCGATGGGTACGCGAAGTATTCCGGGATTACTGCGACCTGACCAACGCACTCGATGTGGATCTCGCCCACAGCGGCGCGGAAGCGGTCGAGAAAGCAAAATCCGGCAAATACGACCTCATCACCCTTGACATTATCATGCCGGAGATGTCCGGTTTGGAAGCTCTCGACGAGATCAAAAAAGCGCAGCCCCAGATACCGATCATGATCGTGACCGGAAACGCCACTGACAAACTTATCCGCGAGGCCGGTGTGCTAGGGGCCTGCCGGGTGCTGTATAAGCCGGTGCTGCTTGAGGATTTCGTCAACGAATTAACGGCCCGGCTGGTCGGCCCGGAACGAAACGCCGGAAGGGCGGGCTAAGCGAGCCACCATCTGTCGGTCGACGGGGCTTTCGGATTATCGGATCAGAATGACATGAAAAACGACACCTCAATTCTTATCGTCGACGATGAACCGATGATGCGCGATCTGCTCGGGAAGATTCTCTCCCGGGACGGTTACCGTCTGCTGACTGCTGGAGACGGCGAGTATGCCCTCGAAGTTCTGCATTCGACGCCAATCGATATTGTCATCTCCGATATAAAAATGCCGCGCCTCGACGGGTTCGGTCTGCTCAAGGCCATCAAGACGCAGTTTCCGAGTATTGCCGTCATTATCATGACTGCGTACGGCGACACGTTTACCGTCAAGGATGCGCTGCTGCTTGGAGCGGACGAATACGTGACCAAGCCGTTTAAGAGCTACGAGATATCGCTCGTCGTCGAGCGTGCCTACTGGAGATTACTGTCGTCGGCGGCTGCCGAAAGTTCCTCGGCAACGTAGACGAACGGAGCACTCATGGCAGAGACAGTACAGGCAGTATCACGGCAACGCGCCCGGGTCACCATCAGTCGCGACGGGATGAATGCCATGCTGGTCATGTATCCGCCGCAGCCGGGCGAACCGGACCTTACGGCCGATGCCGTGAAGGCGGAGTTGGCCAAAGCGGGAGTAGTGTACGGCATCGACGAACCGTTGATCGCCACGAGCATCGCTGAAAAGACGTATAATACGCCTATAAAGATCGCGTCAGGCATTGCTGCGCAAAAAGGTGCCAGTACGGAATTCGCCTATCATTTCGATACCAGTTGCCATCACTCGCCCCGGGTTGATGCCGACGGTCGGGTCGACTTTAGGGATATCAGTTTCATTCAGAACACAGCCGCGGAGACCGTGCTGGTGACCAAGACGCCCCCGACTCCGGGCGTGGCCGGCACCAGCGTCCAGGGTTACGAAATTCCGGCGCCGATGGGGCGAGATTTTCCCTTCAAGCACGGGCAGAACACACGCGTCTCCGATGACGGTCTGAGCCTTATCGCCACCCAGTCCGGCGTCATCATGTTCCTTCACGGCGAAGTGTCGGTTAAGGACCTCATGGTCATCACCGGCGATGTCGACCACTCGGTCGGCAATATCGATTGCCGAGGATCGGTCCGAGTTACCGGTCATATCAAGGCGGGGTTTAACGTGACGCTCGACGGCGACCTCGAAGTCGGCGGCAACGTCGAAGACAGCTCGCTCAATGTCAAAGGGAACATCATGGTGAAAGGCGGATTTTTCGGCGATGGCAACGGCACTATGCATGCCGGAGGGGACATAACAGTCAAGTTTGCCGAAGGTCAGCGTATCATCTCCGGCGGCAATATCTTCGTGGGTGGTGAGTTGGTCAATTGCCGTCTCATCGCCAAGGGCAACGTGTGGGTCAAGGGCAAGAAGGGGAAGATTGTCGGAGGCGAGGTTCGCGCCGGCAAAGAGATCCGGGCTTCGGTCTTAGGTTCAGACGCCGGGACAGCCACCTGCCTGTTTGTAGCATACGATCACGAGTTGATGCAGAAATATATGACGGCGGTAAAGGAAACCAACCGACTGAAGGCCGACCATGAGCGGGTCAAAGAGGCGCTCTATGGATTGTATCGGCTGCAGATGGACGGCAAGCTGCCGCCAGAGAAAGTAGCGGTACTTCAGAAACTTGACGCGTTCCAGAAAGACATTCCGAAGAATCTCGAAGAACTCCAGCGAGAAAAAACCCAGATTGAAGAGAAAATGAAAGAGTACCGGGATGCACGGATTGTGGTTGAGGAGCGCATATACCCGGGTGTCAAAGCGCATTTCGG
>DATKJY010000002.1:0-6892 GCA_035543175.1 Candidatus Acidiferrum sp. | reverse complement strand
CCGAAGGAATTTTGATAATCGGAGGCGGCCCAGCCTTGATAATTTGGGGTGTCGCAATGCCGGCTACTGCGACGGCCAATGACAGCGTAATTGAAATGCCAACACCGTGTAATTTCATAAGCAACTCTACACTGTTGAATGACGGCCAAGAAGCGAACCTGTTCATTGCCCTTAACTTCAATTCGCACATACTGCCGATGAATTCTCAGGCAACATTTCAGAGGATTGCGCCAAGCGACAGGTGCACAACCGCTGACAGTAAATCGGATTGGTATAACTTGTCAAGATTAGATTCAGAAGGCCTGAATGATTCCAGACCAATGGAGCTTAAAGTCTTTGGGAGGTGCTATCGGCCTCCTGTAGTTCGACCCTTCGTCCCAAGCGATGTGAGGACCGCGCCCGAACCACGAGAACAATTACCGCACCCCCAAGAGAGCTCTGCCGGTGAACCAAATGGACCATCACCGCGTCAGCAATCGATGCCGGAATCTCGCCGTGTACAATCCCATGCTAACTCTGGTAACGGGGATCGACCGTTGCCCGGCATCGGATTATGTGGTCAACTATCTCAAAAGTCAGGCGGAGACCGCTTTCAGTAAGGCGCCCACACGCGAAACAGGCCGCGTGCGCCGGAATTTTTGACCAGTGGTTCATTCCCACACCTCCAAATTCTTTTAGATTCTACTTGACTTATTTTGAGCATATGCTCATTATGAATCAGGAGAAGATGAATGACGAGACCAAAATGCGCCCGCTTTGTTGATGATTTTCCCACCACCACGTTTTTCAAGCCGCGCGGAATCCCGCTCGTGGAGCTGGAGGAAATCACCCTGGCTGTTGACGAGTTCGAGGCCCTTCGGCTTGCCGACCTCGATGGTCTTTATCAGGAGGATGCGGCTGCACGGATGAATGTTTCCCGCGCGACCTTTGGTCGCATTCTCGAGTCTGCCCACAAGAAGGTAGCGGACGCATTGATTAACGGCAAAGCCATCAAGATTGAAGGAGGTGTCGTTACCGTGACACAGAAAAGGACCTTTCAATGCTCCGATTGTGAGCATTCGTGGGAGGTGCCGTTCGGAACTGGAAGGCCAGAGGCCTGCCCGAAATGCGGGAGCAGAAATCTGCACCGGTCGGATCATAATCGCGGATTCCAGGGGGCCAGAAGCGGCGGCCGCGGCCGGGGATGCTGCGGACGACGGAGAAGCACACAAACAACAAAGGAGACAACATGAAAATCGCAGTAGCTTCAGACGACGGCACTACCATCGCCGGTCATTTCGGCAGATGTGCTGGTTTTGTCGTTTTCGAGAAAGAGAACGACCAGGTAAGACAACTCGAATTCCGGGCCAACCATTTTGGGCATCACCAGCATGGTTTTCATGGCCATGAGCACGGTGAGGGCCCCCATCAGCATGGGCAACACGACCACGCCGAAGGTCATCACAGCCATGAGGGGTTCATCGGCGCCCTGAAAGACTGCGAAGTCGTTATCTGTCTGGGAATGGGGCGAAGAGCCGTGGCTGACCTCGCCGCCAACGGAATCAGACCGGCCATTGTGGCCCAGGACATTTCGGCTCAGGAAGCTGCCACGCTGTACGCCCGGGGCCACCTGCAGTCGACGAGTGACTCCTCGTGCTGCTCCCACTAAATTGAATACCACCGGGAGATCGATAACCGCGGGAAGTCAGAAGCTGAAAACCAACATAGGAGGATCAGTAGGACTGGGTGGACATCCGGCAGATGGTCTACCCAGCCAAACTTCCTGGGCTCAGCCGCACCGGCATGCACCTCAGAGTTGGCAGAGCGATCATCCTCGACCACTCCCGAACGACAAAAGACCACCGAGTCCGTAAGCACTCGGTGGTCTTTTGTATGTCAAACCGGCGGATTACTTGCCCGCGTACGGCTGCGAGCGCTCCGCTTTCAAATCGCCGTTGTCATCACTGCTGGACGTGCCCTGAGGGCCTCCGCCAGTCCGGCTGCTCGCCGACGCAACTGCTCCGGACTGAGTTTTGGGCATCTCGACCGGGAATCTCCCCAGCTTCCCGTCCTCGATAAACGAACGGAATTCATTCAGCGATACGGCATAGTTCAGCCCCTGCACCTGTTCATCGCCGAAGCTGTTGACGCCGACTAGCTGTCCCTTGTCGTTGAACAACAACCCTGATGAACCTCCGGAAGTAAGCCTAATGGCCGGGAGGACGCGGGTCATGCCGCGGCGGCTGCGAACCACGGTCATTGTTGGGCGGCGCGGGACGACGGTCATCTCGCGGCGGCGGGCGCCGGTCATTCGGGTTTGGCGCATCCTTCCGCTCAGGCGGAGCCTGCCGGTCAACCTCGCCACCGGTCGTCACCGGTTGCTTGCGCTGGAGTGCATCCATCAACAACTCGTGCAGCTTATCATATTGATCGGGGCGGAGGACTTCCTTGATAGCCTCAAAATGAGCGTAGACCTGGCGCTCGAACTCGGCCTGTTTTCGCCCGATCTGCTCGGAGAGATCTCGTACCAGAGCCGTATCCGGACTGACCGCAAACAGTTCGTTAGTCATGCGTCGGCTGAGGTCAATGATCTCCATCTTGAGTGAGTCAGTGTGGCGGAAATGCTCGCGCCGGAGTGCCTTCACTGAATCAGCCTGAGTCTGGTCTAGACGAAGCTCCTGAATGAAAAACTGCTCAGGATTCGAGTGACTGTCCTCAGAGGGCGGCGGCTTCCTAAAGTGTTCATACCAGAAGAGCGCCAGTAACCCGATATTCAGAAGCACTACAACCAGAAAGGCCCAGAAACCGAGGCGGAATCGCGTATTGGCATCCATAGTCGCACCTACTCCGTTCCATTGTCGGGAGCGGCCATAGTCCCTGTCAACAAGTACTCGTCAGCCAGAGCTTCTACATTCTGATTCCGCAACGCCGATTGACTCCGGCGATCAGTCCGGAGCACCATCGCCGCAGTGAGAATGTTCGCCACTAACACGATGGCGAGCAGTGCCGGGGTCAGCCGACCGCCGAGGACATGGCTCAGAATTCCTGCCGCGAGCGGCTCCCCGGGGCTCGTAAAATTAGCCTTCAACCGCTCAAAGAAATATGGGCCGACATCGATATTCTCAAGGGTGTCGAGAACACCGAGCGTCCGCTCCGTTTCTTCCTCAACCCGACCTTTTTGATTCTCTTCTTTGCTCATGGCTTTCCCTCGGATCGGTATTCCATCTATTTGACGTCGTTTTGGTCAGATTCCTGCGGCCTTTCCGCCCCCATAGTCTTTTCATAATAGCTGCGGAGCTGCTTTTGCAGGTTGTTTCTGGCCCGGTGAATCAGTGATTCTACTGAAGAGAGCGAAGTCTTCAAGACTTCGGCAATCTCCTGGTAACTTATTCCATCATATTTACTCAGCACAAACGCAATCCGCTGTTTCTCCGGCAGCGTGTTTAAGGCCTGCCCAAGTACTCCTTTTCGCTCCTGCTCGGCGAGCATCCGATCCGGGCCGACCGAGGCCGGAGCCGGCAGATCGACCTTCATGTGATCCAGTCTCAAAATTGCACTCAGCCCGCCGCCCCGTTTCGCCCGTCCCTGTTTGCGAATGAAGTCCAGCGACTTGGTTACGGCGATGCGGTAAATCCAGGTGGTAAGGCTCGACTGCCCGCGAAAAGATTCGATTGAGCGGTGGATTTCGATGAACGTCTCCTGGGCCAGATCCTCAGCCTCGGCCCTGTCCAGCACAAATCGATAGCAGATATTAATGACTCGCTGCTGGTGTTGTGCGACCACCTGCCGGAACGCATCTTCCCTGCCTTCACGCAGTTCTCGAATCAGTTGGTCGTCGTGTGTCGAATTCTCGGACGTCATTCAGGGCACGATAAATTTGTCGGACATGAGCCGCAAGTTTTGTCTGGAGAAAACGTCCAACTCCAGAGGCAAGAATAACCCGGGAGCATTTTCGTGTGGTGACCCTGCAGCGGCTGCGGAATGGGCCAGGGTGCGTCTCTTAACAGGACTACAATGCGGAAACTCGAGTAAGGAGAGTATGTAATGAAGAACCTGCGTGTGTTACTTCTCGGCATGGCTTTGTTGCTGGTGACTTCTGCTGACAGCTTCGGGCAAGCCTCCTGCTGCCGCGGTACAACCGGAAACATCGACAATGATCCGAATGATGCCGTCGATGTTTCCGACCTCTCTGCAATGATCGATTTCCTGTTTCTCCAGGGCCCTCCGGCCATCTGCACCGACGAGCAGAATGTCGATGCGCAGGGAGCCGTCGATATCGCCGACCTCACTAAACTGATCGATTTTCTATTCATGGGCATTCCCCTTCCCCCATGTCCGGGCCGCAGCGAAGTCTACAATATTGACAGAACGCTGGCCGATGGCGCTCAGCTCAACACCATGTCGTTCGATGCCCTGGCATTCCTCACCGGCAACCTGGGCGGACAGTCATTTTTGCCTCCCGGCAAGGTGGCCGACTATTCCGGCTTCCAGTACCTCCGGGACAACGATCCCACCCAGATGGGGCATAACACGGATTTCGTGACTATCGTAGCGTTCAACGTGCTCCATATACTGACGACCGACCAGATCAATCAACTGGAGGCTCGCGCACAAGTGCAGATCGATTCTATCAACACCTATGCCTACCGGCGCTTCCCGCTGATCAAAGCGTTTCGCCGTCAACTTGAAGGAGATATCCCATCCGGCGCTACCGGGTTATTCAAGGATTCGGTTATGGCGTATTCCGCGCGGTTGTACCACCTCGATGGAGACATTGGTTACGACCGGGCCAAGTTGATGGGTGCCATCATCCGGTCGCTGTCAACTAGTCAGCGGGCAGCACTCGATACGTTGAAAAGCCTGGGCGGGGTTGGTAACTGGAATAAGACGCTGACCGACCCGTTGCAGGCCCTCCACCTCAGCCCCGACGTCAGCGTTGCTGTCATGACCTATGCCAGTGAGATGTACAGTTGGTATGCCGGCTCCGTCGACGCAGATACCTATTTCTGCCCGGAACGACAGGGAACCTATTTCGGCTCCTTTTACCTCAAAGACTGGCCGGCCATGGGTAACCCCAACTACACGATCAACGAGCAACTGACAGCCGCAGCCGGCGAGAGCTTTCTGGCGATCCTGACGCCCTCCCAGAAGGCCATGATCACGAGTCTGGTCGACTCGCAGAAAACCGCTCTCTACACTCTGGTTGACCGGCGGCGGGATATCTCTACTCAGTTACGGCGGTTCCAGACAGCGACATCGATCGACAGCGCGGCCGTGATGAGCCTGTCCGAAGAATACGGTCGGCTGGACGGCGATATCTGCTATCGCTACGCCACGACTTTCGCCAGGGTATATTCTATGCTGAATGCTACCCAAAAGACGCAGCTGACGGCGCTGGCCGATTCGCTCGGATACGTACCCGCTGCAGGAGCGTTTTTGTACTCGGCGCCGATCGCTATGCCGACTATTCCAAACACCGACTTCTTGTTCGGCAGTCAGAGCAGTACACTCGGACTCATCCTGACAAGTCCTGGCCTGGCCGAAGGCGGAACGTTGCCGGCTGATTACACCTGCGACGGCACAGCTTCGACTCTCCCCTTGTCCTGGAGCGGAGCACCTGCCGGCACCCAGAGCTTTTCGCTCATTATGCACCACGAGGCATCACCGACCGACATTCACTGGTATTGGGTAGTGTACAACATCCCTCCGACGGTCGACAGCATCCCCAAGAACGGTACTGGCCCGTGGACACTGGGAAACAACAGCATCAATGACCAGGTTGGATACGCCCCGCCCTGCTCGCAGGGGCCGGGACCAAAGACTTATATCTACACCCTGTATGCGCTGTCGCAAGCGCCGCATGTCACGGTTGCTCCGTCACTGGTCAACCGTGATACGTTGCTGGCGGCAATGAACGGCTTGATACTGGATAGCGCCACTCTGAGTGTCACGTACACGCGGCCGGCGCTGTCGCAATAGAAGGCACCAGCCGGTCCTTGCAAGCGGTCGCGCTACACTATCTACAAGGTGATGCCCGCCGGCAGATTCCGCAGCCAGATTTGGGTTCGGATTATGCGATGTAACTCCCCGTTGGACCAACATAGACCATAAGCGTTCCCGGCCCCTCACCCTCCCCAGAACTTTGTCGCTCTCAGAGATTACGACCGTCCGAGTGCTGGGGCCTACACCCTTCCCTCGGGCGTCTCTTACCTGAGGAGCGCCCATTACGCCGGATGCCGGGCATATTGATATCGACCGTGGATAACATGGATGAATCCCACCAAGCCTCACACTACTTAAGACATAGTTGAAAGACAATAGGAACATTGCAACATCGTTCCGCGTTGCACGGTGGATATTGGTACATCTGTTTTTGGTTGGACCGTGAAACTACAGAGAGGAGAGCACGATGAGCAACGAACAAGCGGCGCCTGCGACGAAAGGGGTTACGGTGAAGTTACTTGCTGCGGTTAACCTTGGCCAGGAAATCGAGGGCATGGAAGGACGCCAACTTCGGATGCGGATGGTGACAATCGAGCCTGGGGGCGTGTTCGGCCCGATTCACGACCATAAGGGCAGACCCGGCACCGTCTACATACTGCAGGGAACCATCACCGACCATCGAAATGGAGTGGCTACGGACTATGGGCCGGGACTGGGCTGGCCCGAGGATAGGAACACTCTGCACTGGCTCGAGAACAGAGGAACAATTCCGGCAGTGGAGATCTCGGTCGATATAGTCAGGCAGGAGTAAGCTGGGACTCCACCTCTTCCGCGGGCTGGCCTGTCACAGGGTTCGGGCTTGGTACCCTACAGCTCTGCCGTGGGTACTCGCTAAACAGAAGTTTCCTTAACAAATCTGCCAAAGAAGCTGAATTTCAATCAAAGCGGCCCCTTCAAGGCGCATTCCGCA
>DATKJY010000001.1:0-11588 GCA_035543175.1 Candidatus Acidiferrum sp. | reverse complement strand
GAACCACTCGAGCGGGCGGGAGAAATAGCGGGTTTTGATTCCGGAGTGGAGGAACACGTCGAGCAGGCGGTCGGTGTCCTGAAGATGTCTACCGAATACAGCGCGGGCGAAATCGCGCGCCGTAAGTTGATTGACCTGATGCGGCGGAACCGCCGTCCGCACGGAACAGATTTTAGGCATAATTGGTCAGAGTGCTCCAATATAATGTTTCATAAGGTCAAGAACAGGGGAATTGTGGGAAGGTTCGGGAACTTTGGTCCACTTTTACCCCCATGACACTCCCGTGACCATTGCATGTGCCGTCGGGTGACCCCGCCCGATGGTGCGCAATGTAGGTCAGGCTCCGACCAGATCTTCGGAAGTAGGTAGGTCGGACCTACTTGGGGCCCGACAGCGTGAGCATGAACAAACCCGAGAAAATCATCGCCTGGTCGTCGGCCGGCGCGGTCGTGCTGTCAATATTATGCCTCCGACTGGTGTATCCGTCGGTCGTGGCCGACCGATGGCCGTGGGCCCGAATCCCTTTCGTCACGACACTGGCCACACTTGTAATGGTGTTCCTCCTCGGCAAATCAAAACTGAAAAGCCGGCAAGCGACCATCATTCACGGGCTGATTATTGCCCCGCTCATTTTTTGGCTTCAGTACCCAGGACATCATGCGCTGCGATTGACTTCAGACCCATACCTCCCCATATGCGTCGTGCTGGTCGCTATCGTGCAGGGGATCGCATTTTGCCTGATTCTGTATCAACTTCGCCACGCCCCGATCCCCACGTATAAGCCGGTCGAAAAAGTATCTGATGTAGGTCAGGCTCCCACCAGCTCTTTGCGCCGATAGAGCCTGACATCTTTCTAAATCTCTAAATTGACTGCCCTGCGATCAACTGCTATGATGTTATCATCATGCTCAATATCAGATCAATTCCGCTCATGTGCGTGATTCTGCTTTCCGTTACTGGTTGTTACTCGCAATCGGGCCCGAAATCCGATTTCAAGCTCGAAAAGACGGACAAGTCTCCGCAGGGCGACATCACGATCAACTATTACCGTTCGTCCAAAGGGCAACTCCAGCAAGTATGGCTCTCCGCTAAAGACAGCTCGTCAATCGAACCGAAATTGCTCTACCAGCACGAGCGATACGTTGAGATAAAATTCTCTCCCGACGAAAACTGGATTGCCGTCAATGATTATCTGGGAAGCAGCATGTCGGAAGTGTTCCTGTTCACTAGGCGCAATTTCCTCGATTATCGCGAGGAAAGGAGCATTGACATAAACGGCGGCACCTGGAAGTTCTTCTCCAAGTGCAATCCTCAGGCCGAAGGTTCCGCCATGGACCACATCTACGTCCGCGTCGAATGTTGGGCGGCGAATTCCAATGCTATGCTGCTTGCGTTGTCCGGACACAACAGCCCCGGAGATCAACTTGACGACTGGTTCTGCGTGTATGATTTGGAGACCTTGTCACCGTCACTGAATTTGGAGTTGATGAACCGCGACGCCTTAGAGATGAAGCCGTAGCAAAGATACAGAGTGCGGTGTCGCTACGAGAGACTTATATGAGTCAATTGATGATAGTCCAGGTTCCAGAAAGTCCACGGTTTCCCGGAATTCACTGGGTTATCAGAGAGAGAGTTGACAATGATAAAGAGCACGGATTTTACCTTTACCTCTTCAAAACTTTGGAACCAGGCTGCGACGGAGATATCTACCTGGCCGAGGACGTTGAAAGCGTCGACAAGCGGATGATGGTGGAATGGGGAGTGGAACCTGAGGACTGGGTTCCATATGACGGACCGGATATAAGATAGCCGAGCGTGTCGAAACCGAAGCGGTATCGACCTACTCTCGCTACACCCCCCGAGCACCAATCGCTCTACGCCCCTACATTCGGCACGATGCAGATAAACTCGAATGGAGTGTCGTACGGGTTCGTAAATTGATGCATCGTGTTCGGCGGGACGTACGCGAAATCTTTTTCGTCGAGTTCGTACGTCGAATCGCCGATCTTCAGCCGCCCTTTCCCCTTGATGACGTAATTGACATGTTCCCAGTCGTGCTGATGATGCGGTGTGAACCCGCCCGGGCCCAGACGAAACACGCGCAGCGTATGATTCGGCCAGCCTTCGGGCTTCCCGATCACGTTGGCTTTGCCGACATCCTTGACGCCCGGCATGCTGATTTCGGATAACTTCATATCACGGTATTTGACAACAGGCATAACTACCTCCAATTGGAGAGTATACGCAAAATCGGGCGAATCTTACAGGCAAAAAGAGACCCGCGTCCGAGCGGAGGCGGGTCCCTTAAGATGGGTAGTTATCGAAACAAACGCTTCTTAGTAGCGACCGCTACGAGTAATGCGGCGGGTTCTGCTCCGACGAGGGGTACGCCGCATGGTGCGAGCCCAACGAGTTTTCGGAGTGCGATTGTACCGTCCAGTGTGATGCGGCGTCGTGGTGCCCTTGCAGCCTCTCCAGGTCGACGGATTCGACTTGCGAATCGACAACGAGGAGGCTTTGTAACGCACCGAGTACACCGTGCGACCCAGCTGACGGGCGACCCAGGAAGTCTCATTGTAGCGGTAGTACTTGCGCATGAACGCGATTTCCTCGCGGCTCCACGGACGGCCACCCTGTTTGCTGTAACGAGTGGTGTGCTGACGGCGCGCCGGGCGATAGTTCCTGCGCTGAGTGCTCCTGAATTTTCTCGTAGCCATTGTGAACTCCTTGTTTGAGTCGTTAACGATTGCGATCCGAACCATGGCTAAGTGCGTGATCGCCCTAAATGTCAAACCTATGTTGCAATCATCGACTTTTTCCTAAGATACTTGAGCCCAATCGGATAGGTTTTTTATCATCGACCTGCCGGTCCAAACCCTCCGGTTCAATGATGGAATGATCACTCTTTGAACCAGATATACCTTAATGGAGACAACATCGACCCCCGGTGGAACCAGTTACTTTGCTGTCCTTCAATGACTTACGAGACGGGCTCGACCGACTGATACTATCTCGCTCTTGGCTCCTTGCCGATTACTCCTTGCCGCAGCCTATGCTGCACAGTAGATTGCGACCACTTCAGGAGATCGCCGGAAAATGAAACGAGAATATATCGTCTTTACTCTCTTTACGATCATTGCGGCCGTCTTCTTCTATCTGTTCTACCGCACGGTCATCCCGTTTTTCATTCCCATCTGCTGGGCCGCCGTGTTCGTGATTCTGTTCAACCCACTTTATGAATGGCTGGTGAAGCGCATCAAGCGCCCTACCCTCGCGGCCCTCATCATGTGCTTTCTGATAATCGTGCTGATTATCGGACCGGTGACCTATCTCTGTCTCGAGCTGGTCAGCCAGGCCTCGGATGCTTTCACACGCGTGAGTGATATGTACAACAACGGGGAATTACAGAAGTATTTCAATTTCAACGTCCCCTGGTTGAATTCGCTCAATGAGAAACTGTCACCGTTTATTGATTTTTCGAAAATCAATCTCAACGAGATCGTCAAGGATTCAATGGGTAAAGTGAGCGGCATTGTCGTAGACAAGACCACCTGGCTGATCGCCAACAGCACGAAGACAGCGATGTATTTCGTGATGATGCTGTTCTCGATCTTCTATTTCTTCAAGGACGGCCGCGCGCTTGTGGAGCTGCTCAAACATCTGATGCCGCTCTCAATGGCTCAGACGAATGATACTTTCGATCAGCTTCACGATTTGATCAAGGCCACAATGTACTCCCTGGCCGTAGTGGCGCTCCTTCAGGGGTTCATAGGGGGCCTGTTATTCTGGATAATGGGGATTAATACGCCCGTGTTCTGGGGGGCTGCAATGGCGTTCATGTCGGTGCTTCCGATTGTCGGCTCGGCCATCATCTATATTCCGGCAGGGCTGATTCTCATTATCGGCGGCTCGACCGTCAAAGGGCTGCTCCTGATCATCATCAGTACTCTGACTATTACTCAGGTGGACCATTTTGTAAGACCGCTAATAGTGTCAGGGAAAACCTCGATGCACCCGCTGCTTCTATTTTTCTCTATTGCCGGTGGCATCGCCTTCTTCGGTCTTTTGGGGATAGTGCTCGGACCGCTTGTAGCGGCCGTGTTTATGACCATTCTGGAGATAATCGAACTCAAGCTTCACCCCGGCCACGAAGCCGACCATTCAGTGCCTGAATGACGCTCTGACCGGAGGTCAAATCGGCCCTTGTCGTTTGGGGATAATTAGTTATAATTGAGTCAGCATTCGGCTTTGCATGCCGGGTTAGGTATAATGGTCACCCACAGCCTGCTGTGGGTTCTTTGTGAAATGACAGTCGGTTGCAGGCCGACCATCTCGATTTAGGACAGGTACAGGACAAGCCATGAAAAACAAGCGTGTGTTGGTCACCGGCGGGGCCGGATTTCTGGGGTATCATCTGGCGCAGAACCTTCCGCGCCGAGGCGTCGCCTTCATGGCCTTTAACGATATCGCGCCGTTCTTCAAGGAGGAATACCCCGAGGAGTACGTGCTGGCGAATGTCGATGTCCGCGACCCCGAGGGGATGTACCGCCTAATTCACGACAATAAGATAGAAATTATCGTCCACTGTGCCGCCGCCCTTCCGCTCTGGCCCAAAGAAGAGATCATGTCCACCAATATCGCCGGGGTGCGCAATACGCTCCTGCAGGCGCAGAAATGCAATGTCGAGCGGGTCATTTTCATCAGCTCGACCGCAGTCTACGGCGTGCCGGAGAAACACCCGCTAGTGGAGACCGACCCGGTCGATGGTGTCGGAGCCTATGGCATCAGCAAGATCGCCGGCGAAGGCGTGTGCGAGGAGTTTCGCGCGAAAGGAATGTGCGTGCCAGTGATCCGGCCCAAGACGTTCATCGGGACAGCGCGGCTGGGCGTGTTTCAGATTCTGTATGACTGGGTCGATTCAGGCAAGCGGATTCCCATTATCGGCAAGGGGAATAACCTGTACCAGTTGCTTGAAGTCACCGATTTGATCGACGCTATCTGTCTGGCCGGGTCAGCGCCTGCCGATATTGCCAACGATGTTTTCAATGTCGGAGCGCAGCGGTTCGAGAAGGTGAAGCTCGATGTGGGCGCACTCTGTGATTTTGCCGGCAATGGCTCGAAGGTCCTTCCGACCCCGGCGCCGCTCGTGAAAGGTGCGCTGGCAGTGTTCGAGTTCATGAAGATTTCGCCGCTCTACAAATGGGTGTACGGCACGGCCGATAAAGATTCCTATGTCTCGACCGAGAAGATCGAACAGAAGCTCGGTTGGAAATCACAGTATTCGAACCAGGATGCTCTAATCGGTTCGCATAAATGGTACCTCGAACACAAGGACGAGCTAAAGATTCAAAAGGCCGGCGTGACGCATCGGGTCGGCTGGGATCAGGGAGTC
The DNA here is from genome assembly GCA_035543175.1 of Candidatus Acidiferrum sp. Taxonomy (GTDB): domain Bacteria; phylum Zixibacteria; class MSB-5A5; order GN15; family FEB-12; genus DATKJY01. Next base: position 6,196 of record DATKJY010000001.1, on the reverse strand, counting down.
CTGAAGCTGTTCAAGCGCTGGATGTAACGTCCGCGTCACGGTCGATTCAATATCGGGCCGAACGCATCCCGTTTGATTTTGCGGAACAAGCGCCGCCGTATCGAGTAGAAGGTAGACAGGACGGGAGTAATTCTTGAAACGGACATTTGTAGTCATCTCAATTCTACTGCTGTTGACCGGTTCGCTGCTTGGCTATGCCGAGTGCTGGTTGCGAAGCGCCGAAGCCTGCCCGATCAAGAAACCAATGTGCGCCCGTTGCCCCATGGAAGCTGAGGCTGAACGCAAGTCCGCAAATAGGGTTTGCGTCGGGCATGTCAACTGTGAGCCTCAGGAGGCTCCCGAAGAGAACTCCGACAAATGCTGTATGGCTCAGCGCCAGCCCGAGAAAGATTGCGCGACCAAATGCTGCCAGATGATAACTCCGCTTGTCGCCGATGGCCCGAGCCGGGCAGTTTCTCCAACGCCAATTCTAGTCCAAACCGGGTCAACCATTCAGCCGGTGATCCCGGCTCTTCATTCGATAGCGCTATTACCTGACGCGCTTCCCCCCTGGAGCATTCATCCGGACATCTCCACAACTGTTCTTCGGATCTGACCGCCCGCATTGGCCATGAATTCGCGTGGCCACCGCAAGACAGCAATAAAACAAGAACAGTTATTAAAGGAGATTTCTGTGAAGAAATCACCCCTCTTAGTGATACTCGTGCTCGCGCTTGCCCTGGCGATTATCGGAAATGGTACGGTATTTGCCGGTGACAAGGACTCGGCCAAAGACGGCAAAGCCGCCTGCACGATGAACAAGGATTGCGCCGGCAAAGCGTGCAAGGACAAAGCCGAATGCGCCAAGAAATGCGGCGCCGACAAGAGCAAGTGCACCGCTGAGTGCAAAGCGGCCTGCAAGGCCAAAGGCGCCGACGGCAAGTGCTGTGCGGACAAGGCGAAATGCGCCAACACGTCGGGCGGCAAGTGCAAGCCCGAGGATTGCAAAAAGGCAGCAACTCAGCCGGCTCCGAGCAATTAGTTCTGAATTTGAAAATATCTAAGTGATGCTTCAGGGAAGGCTGCCTCGATAGAGGCAGCCTTTTTATTACTCATCAGAGATAGAACTCACACTTCCGGCGGCTTGCCGCCATAACCGGCCCATTCGTCCCGCGATGGTCCATAGACACCCGGCACACTGAGACCGGCCTGTCGCATCAGGACAATCATCTGGGCGCGGTGGTGTATCTCGTGACGAATCAGAATCTGAAGAGTCAGAGCACGCTTCCACTGGAACGCGCCGTACATGTTGTCCACGACTTCCAAAGTCGCGTCGTTCCAGTTGGCCTTGATCTGGTCGCCCAGGTCTTTCACGACCGAGGCATACGCTTTTTGAATTTCAGCAGCAGTCTTCGGCACCGGGGCATCATGCTTCACCGAATTGATCTTAAGGCCGGTCGCCCCCATCATCTCAGGATAGGTCGTGACGATATGCCACGCCATGCGGCCAATGGTGCGATGATCTTTGGCTACGGCCTGTGTCAGGGAGGCATCGGTCAAAGCATTAAGGAGTTTCTGCGTGTTACCGGATTCCTGCTCGAAATCCTGCTCGAACTCTTTGATTGAAGTATACATCAAGCAATCTCCACTCTATTGGTGAGTTAATTCCGGTCTGGTTCATATTGTACGCAGCAATGGGCGCTAAGACTATCACATTCCCAAATTCGGCGTGTGCCCGAGTATCACTTCTATTCTCTCGAGAATCGAGGGGCTCAACTCGAACTCCGAAGCCTCCACATTGTCTTTCACGTGAGCCTCTTCGGTGGCCCCGGTGATCGCGCAGCTGACCTGCGGTTGTCTAAGGACCCACGCCAGCGCCAGTTGGTTGATAGTCACATGATACGACTTCGCCAACTCGGTGAGTTTCTGCGCTTTGTTGATGTTTTCGGGTGTGAGATCACGCTTAAGCCAGTCGGTGGTAGCAGCGCGTGTCCCGGCAGGGACGCCTTCGTTGTATTTCCCGGTCAGTATTCCCTGCGCCAATGGCGACCAGATGGTCAGGCCTAACCCGTACTTCTCGCAGGTCGGAAGGATATCCCCTTCGATATGCCGGTCGATCATATTGTACCGGGGCTGCTCGACTATGGGGCGGTAGGCGCCATAGCGGTCGGCATCGCCCACCGCACGCTCGATCTGTGCCGAAGTCCAGACCGAAGTCCCCCAATACAGGATTTTCCCCCGATGCACCAGGTCATCCATCGCCCGAACCACTTCTTCGACCTCAGTATCCGGATCGTATCGGTGACAGAAATAGATGTCCAGATATTCGAGCCCGAGGCGTGCCAGCGTATTATCGATCGACTCCATGATATGCTTGCGGCTGAGTCCCCGATCGTTGACGTTGTCCGACATCGGCCAGAACAGCTTGCTTGAAATCACGAGGTCCGAGCGCTTGCAGCCGGCAATTGCCTTGCCGATTGCTCGCTCGGCTTCGCCACGGGCATAGATATCCGACAGATCGATGAAATTTATGCCGAGGTCGAGCGCGGTCTTGATTATTCGCTCGGTGCGCTGCGTGTCGACACTGGCGCCGAAGGTGAGCCACCCGCCAATGGCGATCTCAGAGATTTTGAGGCCTGATTTTCCGACACGACGGTAATTCATGGATTTGCTCCTGTCAGGGTAATTTGAACAGTATACCAATTACGCTTTCGGGGTCCCGATCGGCAAGTGGTATATGCTTGCGGTCATTTCATTTGAAGTCGCTTCTCGGCCAGGGCGGTCGTCTGCGAGGCTAGATCAGCGCGGCCGTGCTGGGCGTAAGCGTCGGCCAGCAAACGATAAAGCGAGGCCGGTACCCCGGCCTTTAGAGGAATTGAATTGATATACCGGAAAGACTTGTCGAGTTCCCCCATACTCACATAGGTCACGGCCAGATTTACTCTGGCGTTCGGAAGCGTGCTGTCCAACTCTATCGAGCGAAGCAGCGTCTTCTCCGCCTTCTTGAACTCTCCCTGTCGAAGGTAGGCGGTGCCGAGATTATTCAGATTCACCGAGCTATTCGGGTTGAGAGCATCGGCAATCGAACAGAGAATAACCGCGCTGTCTACGTACCCCAGAGACAGATAGCAGATACCCAGATTGGAGTAAGCATCGGAGTACACCGGGTTAAAAGCAATCTCCTGTCGGCAAAGCGGAATAGCCTGAGCGAAACGATTCGAATCGATCATCGCTTTGGATTGTTCGCCCAGGACAGTCTCGGGGTAGTCGCGGTCGTATTTTTCTCTCTCCTGCATAGCGATGAGGCTGTCCCCGTGATCCACATAGTAGCCGATCATGGTGGCGCGCGTGTTCTTGTTCTTGGTCAGATCGAGGCGGGCATAGCTTTTGAATTGCTCAAGTCCCAGTGTTGCGGTGCTGTGGATGGCTATCCTGAGGCTCAAGACAAACAGAGCCAGCAGAATCGCCAGACCGAGCGTCCGAACCACCGACTGCGCGTGTCGATAGGTTATCAGTATGCCGTAGAAGAGAAAGGTTGCCAGCGGGACGCCCGCGAATGAAAACAGGTCCCAGTCCCGCGGCAGTCCAAGTTTGGGATTAAAGACGAACACCGCGACCCACGCGCAAATCGTCAAAATAGCAAGGAACGTGAGGTCCGGCCGCCTCCTCATTTTTCCGGTCCGTGATTGCCACAGCGAAATGACCAGTATGGGAAAGCCCGGAATCAACAGGAATACAAAATTGGCGAGATCCAGAAGGCGCGGTCCTGAGAACAACGTGTCTCCGGGAATGGTCAGCCGGTCCGGCGCCAGAGGCAGAACCGCGAAGCGAAACAGTAAATCGTGGCTGCATAGATAGAAATAGACACAGATACCGACTATCAGCACACCTGATGCGACGAGCGCTCGGTTTCGAATTGACAGACGTCCGACCCAATGCCCAATCCGAGTCGGACGGACCAACAAGTAGACAAGGGCTGGGATGAGCGTGACGCCGAATACGTGAAAAGTCTGGGCTCCAATGAAGGGGAGCAATATCCACCAGCGGGAAATCGCTCCCTTGACTATTAGGAGTCCCACCAGACAGAAAGCGAGGACCGCCAGCACGAAAACCGGGTAATTCTCCACATAGCCGAAAAACAGCAGCATGTATCCCCCGGTCGCCATGCCGAGAAAGAACAGCAGCCGTTCGAGATTTCGGCTGAACAATTTGATTGAGGCCATTAGAAGCGCAGCCAGAAATAGAATGCCGCTCACGAGGGAAATGAGACGAAACGCCATGAACGCACGGTCGTTTGGGTCGCCCGAAAGCACGGAGAAGATCGCATCCTCGAGCTTCAGGGCGCCGATCTCCCATTCTTTGACCGGAGCAGCTCCCGACGATAGCCGTGCGAGCAGTTGATAGCCATCGCCGAGAAAATGTGTGGCGCCCGGGAGTAACCAGTACGAAATTGCCAGGACAGTTGCCAGAACGCCTGACGAAACGACGAACCCTCGCGGGGACTCAGACTCGACGCCCGGAGTGGTCGCACCTCGCGTCAGCCAAACCAAGCAACCGCCGAGAACGACAACTATGAGGGGAAGCAGATATGCGAACAAAGGCGTGAAAAAGATGAGCCAGTTGATTCCCCACAAACGCGCTTCCGGGAAACAAGATGCGAGCCAGAATAGAAATAGTATCAGCAGGTATATCGCGAACAGGTAACTACCGGTACGCTCCGCATGACGAGTCGAAGATTTCATACTCGCATTTTCTTCCCGGCAACTGCGGTCAATCGAGGTTGCGCTCTATGGGATCACTTTCAACTGAGGATATTTCTGCTGCACCTGTCTTACGTATGATGAATCCAGCCCGCGAGCCAGCGCGTACCCAAATGCTCGAGCAGCCTGAGGGTAAGCTCCTTTACTCGCGTACGCGTCGCCTGCCTGCCGAAAATAGTCCGCCGTCATGTCGGTCCGGACAGCCAACCGTGATACAAAGTCGATGGAACGCTCGAATTGGCCGAGGGCCAGATAGGTGGAGGCCAGTCCGGCCAGCGTCTCCAGAGTAGTACTGTCGACCGCAAGCGACTGCAGAAATTCCTTCTCAGCGGTCGAATAATCCTTCTTTCTCAGATATGCGGTCGCGACGTTGTTCATGGTCTGCGCGTTGTACGGGTTAAGGCCGTCGGCAATCTTAAACAATGTCAGGGCGGTGTCAATCTGGCCCAGCTGGATGAAACAAACCCCCATTTGGCCGTAGGCATCCGGATAAATGGGATCGATCTGTATGGCCCGTTCGAGGACTCTTCTTGCATCATTGAACTTCCCCTGTGCCATGAGCTGTTTCGCTTGCTTATTGAGAACGCTCTCCGGGAAATCTTCCTCGGCGTGCCGCTGCTCGAAATTGGCAGCGGCCGTATCGCCGGTCGCAGCGTAGTAATCGACCAGCAGACTGCGAGCGTTACGATTGCGGATCTTGTCCAGGGTTAGATAACTCCTGAAATGCGCGATCCCGATATTCGGCATCACCTGAGAAGCGACGCGGGGTCCCAGGGAAAGAAGACTCAGGGCAATAGAAAAAACGGCGGCTGGTACCTGCCGTGTCGTCGGTCGATTCTCATCCAGTATGACGGCGTAAGCCAGAACTGCCAGCGGTACTCCAACGACGCTGAACAGATCCCAGTTGCGCGGCATGCCTATTCCGGGATTGAAGGCGTACACAGCGGCCAGGATGGTGAGGCCGGCGACGGCCAGGAACCGGTAGCCCGAATTACGAAGGACACCACCTTGCGGCGAAGAGAAAAAAGCTAGGAGAAGTACGGGAAGGCCGGGGAGGAGAAGCACCAGAAGGTTCACCGTATCAATAATATGTTTGAACGAAGTAAGCGTGTCGTGCTCAACCGTAAATCGATCGGGAATCAACGGCAGCAGCGCAAAGGTGAAAAAATAGTAGTGCGTGTAAAGAAGGTAGTAAGTAATTGCACCCACGATAATAACCACCAGTACCGAGAGCAATTTGGTGCTCGACGGCAGCGAATCCAGCCATTTGCCCGGACCAGTGTCATGGAGGATGAGATACAGCAGGCTTGGCAGCAGCAGAGTACCGAAAATGTGAAAGTAGATAGCTAAAGCCAATGGAAATAAAGTCCACCATCGAGACACCTTCCCTCGCGATGCTGCCAGACCGAGAAGACAGTAAACCACTACAGCAAGCACGAATGGAGCGTAATTCTCGA